>DASQCE010000036.1:0-2380 GCA_035634855.1 Mycobacterium sp. | reverse complement strand
ATCGGCGAGGGCGACGGGCGCGGAAAGAATTGCCGCTGCGGCGCCTGCTGCGACGATGAGCGGGCCCGAATAGCGCAGGATGCTCCGCATAGGCAAGTCCTTCTTTATCATTGAACCCCCGAGTTATCAGCCAGCGTACAGCCCTTTTCCGGTAATCAGGGGCAAGTCCAACGTCGTCCTGATTCCCGGCTCGGCCTCGACAACGGCGGGGATCGCGTTGACGACACGGGCGGCGGTAGCAACCAATCCGGCGTGGTTGTGATCGCCGTTTCGACTGCTCAAACAGAGGTCCAACACGTAGGACGGCTCGCCCGTCACCTCGACGCGGTAGGAGCCGCCTTCCTGCGCGGGTCGCGGCCAGTCCGGGCGCAGGTCGTCGCGCAAGCGCGTGACGTGTTCGAGCACGACGGCGGGCTTGCCGCCCGTCATTCCACGCACCTCGAACCGCAGCGCGGCGGCGCTGCCCTTGGGGATGTGGCCTGCCGCGATGTCGAAGTCCTCGGGTGCGGGTTCGCGAACGTACGTCTCGGTGACCTCGTCCAGTTCGATGCCAAGGCCCGCGGCCAGTTGGCGCACAACCGATCCCCACGCCAGGCTGAGCACGCCGGGCTGCAGCAGGATCGGCAGCTCGTCGAGCGGCTTGCCGAAGCCCATCACGTCGAACATCACGGTGGCGCTGTCATAGGTGGCGTAGTCGACGATCTCCATGCAACGGATCTGCTCGATGCTCTGGCAGGTGCCGGCCAGCGCGAGCGGAAGTAGGTCGTTGGCGAAGCCGGGGTCGAGGCCGTTGACGAAGATGCTCGCGTTGCCCGCCTTGGCGGCGTCCTCGATCGGCGCGAGGAGCTCGTCGGGGAGGGTCTGCCACGGGTACTGAAGGAATACCGCGCTGCTCCCGACGACGTTGACGCCTGCGGCGAGGATGCGCCGATAGTCCTCCAGCGCGTCGGGCAGGCGATTGTCGGCCATCGCGGTGTAGACGACGCATTCGGGATTGGTCGCCAACACTTGGTCGAGATCGGTGGTCGCGGTGATACCCGTCGAATTGTCAAGTCCCGCAAGCTCTGCGGCGTCCTTGCCGGCTTTGGAGTCGCTCGACACCCAGACTCCGGTGAGTTCGAACCGTGGGTCGGTGACCAGTTGGGTGAGCGCGTGTTGGCCGACGTTGCCGGTGCCGATCTGCGCGACTTTGATGGCCTTCGTCGGCCGAGCCGACAATTCAGTCATGGCTAGCTCCTCAGAGGTCCGGGATGCGCAGGTCGAGGTTCGGGAAGGTGATGCCACCGTCGACCTCGAGCGTCTTGCCGGTCAGGAAGCTTCCTGCGGGCGAGGCGAGATACACGGCGGCAGCAGCGATGTCTTCGGGATCACCGAGCCGGCGCATCGGCGTCACCTTCTCCATCGGAGTGCGCAGCTCCTCGTTGGACGCCACGATCTCGAGCGCGGAGGTGAGGATCGAGCCCGGCGCGATCGCGTTGACCCGGATGCGGGGGCACAGGTCGAGCGCGGCCAACCTGGTGTAGTGCGCGAGCGCGGCCTTGGCGGTGCCGTAGGCGACGAAGCCACGGCCGGCCAGCCGGCCCATCGCGGAGGTGATGTTGATGATGCTGCCGCCACCGGAGTGCTCGAGCATGAGCGGGACGGCGGCCGCGGTTAGCGCGTGGGCGGTGGAGACGTTGAAGGTGAACGCGTCGCGTAGGTCCTTCGTGGAGGTGTTGACCAACGGGGCGGGCATGGTGCCGCCGACATTGTTCACGACGATGTCTAGTTTCCCGAAGGCCTCGACGGCTTTGCCCGCCAGCTTGGCGGTGTCTTCGGGATGCGCGAGGTCGGCGACGACGACCTCGGCGCGTCGGCCTGTGGCCTGGATCTGTTCGGCGACTTCCTCGAGTTGGGGCTGCGTCCGGGACGCAATGACCACGTCTGCACCGGCTTCCGCGAAGGCCAGCGCGATCGCCGCGCCAAGCCCGCGGCCCGCTCCTGTCACCACCGCGACTTGGTCGTCCAGCCGAAACCTGTCAAGAATCACTTGTATCTTCCTTCCCTCGCCGGGCGAACCGTAGCAGGGGTTGACCGTCGGTGGGACATGTTTTTGAAACACGTTCTAGTTTTCTCAGTTTTGTCGGACCGCACGTCGAGATCTGCATGAGGGTTGTGATTTCGGGTTATCCACAACCCTGGTGCAGAAGTCGACGCAGGGCACTGCTTGTGTCGGCAGCGGCGGTCAGCATCCGGGCATGTGGCAAGCATTCGTCGGCGCCGACGCAATCGGCAGTGGCCGGCTCACGCGTGGCCAGCTGCGCTGGAATTACACCGCCGTGCATCCCGGTGTCTATCTTCCGAATGGCGCCGAGCGCACGATTCACGTGAACGCCGTCGC
>DASQCE010000035.1:0-17943 GCA_035634855.1 Mycobacterium sp. | reverse complement strand
CCCGGATTGGACGCCTGCCGAGCTCGTCGAGTTCCTCCGCCGCACGCGCGCCGGCTGCAACCGCGACACCGAGGTCACGCGCATCGAGTGGCGCTACCTCGACGCGGCACCTGAGTCGGACAGGACGGGTGAGAAGGACCTACCTCGAAGAGGGCGGCCTACAGGAGGAATGCAATGGCCGAGCTGATTGCGGTCCCGGGGGTGATGGCACGCCTCGGCATCGGCCGCACGAAGCTGTACGAGTTGATCGACTCGGGCGAGCTGCGCAGTGTGAGAATCGGTTCGCGCCGATTTGTTACCGATGCAGCGCTCGACGACTTCATCACACGTCTCGACGAACGAGCGCAGCGCCTTACCGGATAGAGATTCCAGGAAGGACCCGCGCACGATGCCGCGCCAGCAGCTCCCCCTACAGATCAAGAAGATCACCCTCAAGAACGGCAAGGTCCGCTACCACGTCAAGGAGAACGGCCGCGTCGACCCGATCACCAAACAGCGCCCCAAGCTCGACAAGCGATTCGACACCGCGCAGGAAGCGCGCGACGCCCTGCGCGACTTCCAGTACCAGGCCGCTCGGGGCACCTACGTGATGCGCTCGACGCTCACGGTCGAGCAGGCTTGCGCGAACTGGCTGGCCGGCCGACACGGTCTGCGCAAGTCGGCCAAGGCCGCCTACCGCAATGGTCTGCAACCACTGCGCGACCGGGGCGGCGACATGCCGATCCAGGCGCTGGAGAAGCGGCATCTCGATGAACTCGTCACCGACCTGATGGCGGGCGGCGTCGTGCCGGTCCACGTGAAGGAGGGCCGCGGTGTGCGGGGACGTTACCGGCGGCCGTGGAAGGCTGCCACGATCAATCCGATGCTCAACTACCTCGAGTCGATGCTGAACGAGCTGCTCAAGCAGGGCAAGGTCAACTACAACGTGGCCGCGCTCGTCGACCGCCTGCCGGTCAGCAAGGTGCCCATGCAGACCTTCACCACAGTCGAGGTCGAGAAGCTCCTCGACACCTTCGCCGAGGACCGCCTCGGACACGTGTGGCACCTCGCGCTGGTCGGTCTGCGACGCGGCGAGCTGTGCGGGCTGCGCTGGACCGACATCGACTTCGAGGCGCAGACAATCAGCATTGAGATCACCCGCGTCGTCGTCGACGGCGAGGTCGTCGAGGGCGACACCAAGTCCGAGACCTCGACCCGTGTGCTGCCGCTGACCCTGGAGCTGCTGGCGGCGCTCAGGGCCGCCACGCGCATGCAGGCCGAGGAGCAGCTCGCCGCCGGGCCCACCTACGAGCGCAGCGGCTACGTCGTCGTCGACCGTCTGGGGCGGTGCTACCACCCAGACACGGTGTCCGACTACTGGGCTGCCGCGTGTGCGAAGGCGGGCGTGAAACGTATCCGGCTGCACGACGCCCGGCACACCTGCGGCACGCTCATGCACTTGGAGCACAACGTTCCGGTGGCGATCATCTCGGCGTGGCTCGGGCACGCCGACACCGCGTTCACTATGCGCACCTACGTGCACAACCAACCGGACAAGCTGGCCCTCGCGGCCGAGAGCATCTCGTTGTGGACGAGGCGTAGGAAGTCCGCACAGTAGGGAGTCTGACCTGCGATTTCGTTCTTCCTCGCCGGTCCGAGAATCGAAAGCGGTTCTCGGACCGGGTTTTTCGTGCGCCACATGGGCCGAAGTCCCGATTTCCGCCGCCCGGCGTGACGGCAAGGAATCGAGTTGACGGCAAATGACGGCAAGAACGCGCTCTTGATCGTTGTCGGGATCGCGACATGACCCGTGAACTGCGCTTTTGTGGAGCCTCCTGTCAGGATTGAACTGACGACCTTTCGCTTACAAGGCGAGTGCTCTACCACTGAGCTAAGGAGGCCTTCGAACCCGACAAGACTATCGGGTCAGTTCTCGGCGTCGATGACCCGCTGCGAACGCACTGAAGTTGACGACCGCCTCGGCCGCCAGCCAGGGATCGGGATGCGGTCGGCGATATTGCTCAGCGGGTTGACCACCTGACTCAGCGTGACGACGGCGTCGTGAAGTGCATCGATCGTCGGCGCCAGTGCTTCCAGCCCGGGCGCCAGCCGGTTGAGCGTGTCGGCGACAACCGCGAGCTTCAGCAGCGGCCCGTTCTCCGCGGTCAGCGTGTCGAGCAGGCCGCCCTCGGCCAACAGGCGGTCGGCCACGCCGTCCTCGCGCAGCACTCGTTCGATCAGGCCGTCGTTGGCGAGGAGTTGATCGGCCAGGCCGCCCGGCGCGATGACCCGAGACAACGCACCATCGTCAGTGGTCATTCGGTCCATCAACCCGCCCTCGGACGTCACCTGGTCGACCAGTCCTCCGGGGGCCAGCGCCCGCGAGACCGCGCCGTTCTCGGCGGTCAGCCGATCCAGCAGTCCACCCTCGGTGGTGAGCTGATCGACCAGCCCACCGGGCCGCAGCAGCCGGTCGATCGGACCGTTGGGTGCTAACGCCCGCCCGAGGGGTGCATCGTCGTCCATCAGCCTGGCCAGCCGGTTCGCGCGTTCGACGGCGTCGTCGATGCCGAGCATGTGCGCAAAGGACCCCGACCCAGACCTGGCCGTCGAGTTCGCTTCGCCCAGCGTCCGCTGCGCCATCCCGAGCGCGTCGTTGGCGATGCCCAGGCCGGCGTCGGCGACGGCGAGCCCGACGCGTACCGGTGCGATGGCGAGGTCCGTCAGCGTCTTGCCGAGGTTCATACGATTCAGTCTATGGGCGTACGCTCAGCCCACCCGATGCTTCTGCGCACTGCCTGAAAACAAACTCACAGGAAGTTGACAGGCTTCATGCAGCATGATTCCAAGTGAAATCGTGGACATTGGCGGGATGGCGATGGCTGCATTACCCGAGAATCTGCCCGAGGCGCGCGTCCTCGTAGTCGACGACGAGACCAACATCGTCGAGCTGCTGTCAGTGAGCCTGAAGTTCCAGGGCTTCGAAGTCCATACCGCGTCCAATGGGCCCGCGGCCCTGGATAAGGCCCGTGAGGTGCGCCCCGACGCCGTCATCCTCGACGTGATGATGCCCGGCATGGACGGCTTCGGCTTGCTTCGCCGGCTGCGCGCCGACGGCATCGACGCGCCCGCACTGTTCCTCACCGCCCGCGACACCCTGCAGGACAAGATCGCCGGCCTGACGCTCGGCGGCGACGACTATGTCACCAAGCCGTTCTCCCTGGAAGAGGTCGTCGCGCGGCTGCGGGTCATCCTGCGCCGGTCGGGCCGCGGCATCGAGGAACCCCGTAACGCCCGGCTCACCTTCGCCGACATCGAACTCGACGAGGACACCCACGAAGTCTGGAAGGCAGGCGAGCCGGTTTCGCTGTCTCCGACGGAGTTCACGCTGCTGCGTTACTTCATCATCAACGCGGGCACCGTGCTATCGAAGCCCAAGATCCTCGACCATGTGTGGCGCTACGACTTCGGCGGCGACGTGAACGTCGTCGAGTCTTACGTGTCGTACTTGCGCCGCAAGATCGACACCGGCGAGAAGCGCCTGCTGCACACGTTGCGGGGCGTGGGATACGTCCTGCGCGAACCGCGATGAGTCGCTGGCGCAGCGATGAGCCCGTAGGCGAAGAGCAATGGCTGAAGAGCCGACAGTGCGGCTGATCTCTTCGCGACAATAGGGGGATGGCGGCACTGGGTGGGCGAGGCATACCCCTACGGGTCGGGCTGGTCGCAGCCACCCTTGTGCTGGTGGCGTGCGGCCTGCTCGCGTCCGGTATCGCGGTCACCACAATCCTGCGCCACGACCTGACCAACCGCGTGGACGAGACGCTGCTCGACGCTTCACGCAGCTGGGCGCAGGCGCCGCGGCGGATGCCGGCGCCGCCGATCGAAGGACCGAATCCCGCCCGGCCGCCGTCGAACTTCTACGTGCGCGGCGTCGATCCCGACGGGCGCATCTGGATGGCGGTCAACGACCGCGCGGCCGAGCCCGCGCTGCCCGCCGACAACGACGTGGGTCCCGTGCCGGTAACCGTCGGCTCGATCGACCACTCGAAGGTTGAATGGCGAGCCATGAGCGTGCGCGGGCTGCGCGGCGAGCTGACCACTGTCGCGATCGATCTGTCCGATGTTCAGTCGACGGTGCGGGCGTTGATATACGCGCAACTCGGCATCGGATGCGCGGTGCTGCTGGTGCTCGGTGTCGCCGGCTATTGGGTGGTCCATCGCAGCCTGCGTCCACTGGTCGAGGTCGAGCAGACCGCAGCGGCGATCGCCGCCGGACAGCTCGATCGTCGCGTTCCCGAACGCGACCCGCGCACCGAAGTCGGCCGATTGTCGTTGGCGCTGAACGGAATGCTCGCGCAGATCCAGCGGGCGGTGGCGTCGTCGGATTCATCGGCCGAGGGGGCCCGCACATCCGAGGACAGGATGCGCCGGTTCATCACCGACGCCAGCCACGAGCTCCGCACGCCGCTGACCACGATCCGCGGCTTCGCCGAGTTGTACCGGCAGGGCGCGGCCAACGACGTCGAGATGCTGATGAGCCGCATCGAGAGCGAGTCCCGCCGCATGGGTCTGCTTGTCGAGGACCTGCTGCTGCTGGCGCGGCTCGACCAGCAACGGCCGCTGGAGCGGCACCGCGTCGACCTACTCGCGATCGCCAGCGACGCCGTTCACGACGCACAGTCGATCGCACCGCCCGAACGCAAGATCACCATGGAGGTGTTCGACGGACCGGGCACCCCGGAGGTGCTCGGCGACGAGGCGCGGCTGCGGCAGGTACTTGGCAACCTGGTGGCCAACGCGCTGCAGCACACCCCCGACACCGCCGACATCACCGTGCGCGTCGGCACCGACACCGACAACGTGGTACTCGAGGTGCGCGACGAGGGCCCCGGCATGAGCAAGGACGACGCGCACCGAGTGTTCGAGCGGTTCTACCGCGCCGACTCGTCACGCGCCAGGGCCAGCGGCGGCACCGGACTGGGCCTGTCGATCGTCGACTCGCTGGTCTACGCGCACGGCGGCACGGTCAGCGTCACCACCGCGCCCGGGCAGGGCTGCCGCTTCAAGGTCAACCTGCCGCGCATCGCAGACGTCGCGGCTCACGTGAGCTGAGCCAGCGCCTCTTTGATCTTGGCCTGCGCCTCGTCGAGGGACTGCGGCGACGGATTCTGGTCAGCGTTGGCGAACCCGAAGTCGCTCAGGTTGCGGGCCGGGAAGACGTGGACGTGCAAGTGCGGCACCTCTAGTCCGGCGATGATCACGCCGGCGCGCTGCACGTCGAAGCCCTTGCACACCGCCTTGCCGATCAACTGCGAGACGCCCATGACTTTGTTGAACGCTGAGGCGTCGACGTCCTGCCATCGATCGATCTCGGCGCGCGGCACCACCAGCGTGTGGCCGTGAGTGATCGGCGCGATCGTCAGGAAGGCGACGACGTCGTCGTCCTCATAGACGAACCGGCCCGGCATTTCCCCGTTGATGATCTTGGTGAAGACGGTGGCCATGGGGCATGAGCATTCCAGCAAGCTCCCAGCCGGGCCGCAGTGGGGTAGCAGCCTACTTAGCGACGCTCGACACCATGACCGACCTGGCGGCTCCCCGCACGGCCGAGGTGGCCGCACGCCCAACGCGCCGCTACGTCCTCGATATCGTGATCCCGGTCCACAACGAGGAACGCGACCTTCCGGGAAGCGTCCGCCGGCTGCATCGCTATCTGGTCGCCGAGGTGCCCTACCCGTCGCGAATCACGATCGCCGACAACGCCAGCACCGACAACACGTTGGCGGTTGCCGAGGCGCTCGCCGAGGAGTTGTCCGACGTCGAGGTCATCCACGTCGACGAGAAGGGCCGCGGCGGCGCGCTGTACACCGCCTGGATGGCCTCGGAGGCCGACGTCGTCGCCTACATGGACGTCGATCTGTCAACCGACCTGTCGGCGCTGATGCCGCTTGTGGCGCCGCTGATTTCGGGCCATTCCGACGTCGCAATCGGTTCCCGGTTGGCGGCGTCGTCGCGGGTGGTGCGCGGGCGGAAACGCGAATTCGTCTCTCGCAGTTACAACTTGATCCTGCGTGGTGTGCTCGGTGCCCGCTTCTCCGATGCACAGTGCGGCTTCAAAGCGGTCCGCGCCGACGTGGCGCGCCAGCTGCTGCCGCATGTCGCCGACACCGGCTGGTTCTTTGACACCGAGCTGTTGGTGATCGCCGAACGCGCGGGACTGCGCATCCATGAGGTGCCGGTCGACTGGGTCGACGACCCGGACTCGCGGGTCGACATCGTGCGCACCGCGATCAACGACCTCAAGGGCTGCTGGCGGGTGGGCCGTGCGCTGGCCAGTGGCGCCCTGCCGGTGCGCGAGTTGCAGCGCAGCCTCGGCCGCGAGCCGCTGGTGCCAGGGGTGCCGCGCGGCATGGTCGGCCAGATGGTCCGGTTCGGCATCGTCGGCGTCGCGAGCACCGTTGCTTTTGCCTTGTTGTATCTACTGTTACACCCTGCGATGGGCGCCCAGGCCGCGAACCTGAGCGCACTCTTGTTGACCGCGATCGCCAACACGGCCGCCAACCGCGCCTTTACATTCGGTATCCGCGGGCGCACCGGCGTGGCGCGTCACCAACTGAACGGGTTGCTGGTTTTCGCGTTCTGCTTGGCAATCACCAGCGGGTCGCTGTTCGTACTGCACCGCTTCGATCCGACGGTCGGCAAGGGGGCGGAGCTATCGGTGCTCGTGGTCGCGAACCTGGTGGCCACGCTGGTCCGATTCGTCGCGCTGCGAAGGGTTTTCAGCGCGTAACCATCGCGTGGATATCTTCGACCGACCACGGGGGCGAGTCGTGGTGGTCGCGATATCCAAACAATGATGGCGATGGACGGTCGAGGCGCCCGACGAAACCGCCCGCGGCGATGAAGATCTGACCCGTCATGTCCTTCGCAAGATCGCTGGCGAGGTAAGCGTAGGTCGGTGCGACGTACTCGGCCGGTGGGGCATCGAGTGCGGCCTGCGTGCTCACCTCGTCCAATAAGCCGCGGCGGTTCAGCCCGACGATGTGGGCCTCGTAGTCCGGACCTGTCGACAGCCGCGTCTTGGCGCCCGGGCACACAACGTTCGCGCGCACGCCGTGCTCCTTGAGCTCGGCGGCGATCGCCAGCGTCAACGCGTTGACCCCGCCCTTGCCCGCCGGGTAGCCGGTTCCGCCGTAGTCGCCCAGGAAAGCGAACGAGCTGGTGTTGATGATGGATCCGCCGCCCTGCGCGATCATCTTCGGTGCCGCCGCGCGACACGTCTCGAACACCGTCCCGAGGTGTGCGTCGAGCAGGTCGTGGAACTGTGCGCTGGTGACGTCGAGGATCGACTCGCTGGCCAGCCCCGCGGTGCCCGCGCAGTTCACCAGGATGTCGATGCTGCCGAACTCCCGTACGCACGCTTCGATCAACGCGTCGGCGACGGCAGGATTCGCGGGGCAGCCGGGGTGCGCCACAGCGCCGGAAATGCGTTGCGCCGCTTCGGCCGCCGCGTCCGGGTCACGTCCGTTGACCACGACACCCGCGCCCTGCGCTGCGAGCAGCTCGGCCACCGCCAGACCGATGCCGCGAGTGCCGCCGACGATGACTGCGCCGCGGCCGGCGAGCGGCCCGCTAATCGCCCTCGCCCTCCTGAACAGGCTTCATCATGTCCATGTTCCAGTAGCCGCGCAGGTTGGTCAGCAGGCCTGCGTCGTTGACCTTGTACGTGAAGATGCCGCGCACCGCGCTTGCCGAGCCGTTGTCGAATGAGGTGCGCAGCTGCAGGATGTGCGCGATCTCGTCGGGCGAGCTCGATGGAAAGGTCTCCTCACAGGTAATCCTGATGGTGGCGAGGCCGATGCTGTTGTCCCAAAACGATGAGGCACCCTCCTTACCCCGAACGCCCCTCGCGTCGGGGTTGGTATACGCCGGGCCGATCGGGTCTTCAATCACGACGGCGTCGGCCATCAGTGCCAGCCAGCCCTCTTTGTCTTTCGCGTGCACGCAGCGCCACGAGTTCTGCGAGGCGGTCAGCGCCGGGGACTGCTGAACGGTTTCTTGCGACATGTTTCTCCTTAGATGGTGCATGCGGCGCGTGCGCCGTCTTCGGTGGCCTTGCGGATCAGCCCGAGTCCGGTGCAGTCACCCGCGGCGTGCACCGCAACGTTGGGCAGGGCGGCGACGAGCTTTTCGTACAGTTCGGTGTTCGGTTGCAAGATGCCTGCGATGACGACGCTGTCCGCGGCGAGCCGGCGGCTGGTGCCGCCGTACGGCGTGAAGTCGACGCCATCGGGCACGATCCTGTCGACCGGGGCACGCACATGCACCGCAACCCCCAGCCGGTCGAGCCGGTCCATGTGTTCGGTCTTGCGCTTGTTGCCCAGTTCCGGCGCGATCGTCTTATCGGCCTCGAGCACCGACACCAGCCGCCCACGCGCGGCGAGGAATTCGGCGAGTTCCAGCGCGACCAGGTCGGCGCCGACGATGACGACGCGATGGCCGAGCGGCATCCACGCCTTGGACGCCGCGCGAACGGCCTTGGGCCGGACCAGCCGCTGTCGCCAGCCGCCGAACCGCTCGCGCAGCGCCTGCCCGGTCTGCACATGCGGCAGGTCCGCACCGGGAATGCTCGGGAGCACCACCTGTCCGCCGTTGGCCGCCACCACCGCGTCGGGGTTCAGGTCGACCACGTCGTCGGTCGAAACCTCGTGTCCCAGTTCGACCTTCACCGGGCTGCGGCCCACCTCGTCGCGCAGCCACCGCAGGAACGGCTCGTTCTCGGGGTGCAGGATCGACGCCCACAGCAGCGCTCCGCCGGTCTGGTTGTTCCGTTCGAACAGCGTGACATGATGTCCCCGTCCGGCGGCCACCCGGGCAGTCTCCATGCCTGCCGGCCCGCTGCCGATCACCACCACCTTCTTGGGGCGTGACGCGCGGGGCGCGGCCAGCTCGCGCTCCTTGCCGGTGCGGGGGTTGACCGCGCAGTCGACCGAGAACCGTTGTTCCATTGCGTCGATGCAGTTTTCGCAGGAAATGCACTTGCGGACACGCTCGGCGTGGCCAGAGGCGACTTTGATCGGCAGCTCGGCATCGGCGAGCATAGGGCGGCCCATCGCGATGAAGTCGGCGCGGCCATCGGCGAGGATCTGCTCGGCGCGCTGCGGGTCGTGGATGCGGCCGACGGCGATCACCGGCACATCGACCACCTGTTTGACGGCGGCGGCCGCGCCGACGTTGAGTGCGTCGCCGTCGTCGGCGGAGTTGACCATGCCGGTGACCAGCCGGTCGATCACGCCGCCGCTGACGTGGAATGCGTCGACTCCTGCGGCCACCAGTTGCGGTGCCACCTGGGCGGTTTCGAACATCGGGCGTCCACCTGCGACCCGTTCATAGCCGGAGATGCGCAGCGTGATCGGCAGCGCGTCTCCGATCTCCGATCTGATGGCGGCCAGCGCCTCGAGCACCACGCGCACGCGGCCCTTCACCGAGTCGCCGCGGTATTCGTCGGTGCGGCGATTGCGCTGCGGCGCCAGGAACGAGCCGAGGAACATGTAGCCGTGAGCGGCGTGCAGTTCGATGCCGTCGTATCCGGCCTCGGCTGCGCGCCCCACGGCCGCCTTGAAAAGGTCGAACACCTCGATGAGCTGCTCGCGGGTGATCTCGGTCGACGGCGTGCCGGTCAGATACGACGGAATGACCGACGGCCCAATCGAAGCCACGCCGTACATCTCCGGTCCCAGCCCGTCGGGCCCTGCGTGCACGATCTGCGGTTGGATCTTGGCGCCGTGCTCGTGCACGATGTCGACCAGTGCACGGTGGGCGTCGACGGCCGCGTCGGTTCCCAGGTGCAGCCCGCCCGGCGTCTCAGGGTGCCGGTGGTCGATCCCGGTGGCGCCCACGGTGATCAGCCCGACGCCACCCTTGGCGCGGGCGGCAAAGTAATCGCGGGTGCGCTCCGACGGCAGCCCGTCCGGCGTGCCGTACATGGTCTCCATCGGAGACATCACCAGCCGGTTGCGCAGTGTCATCGAGCCGATGCGGCCCGGCGTCAACAGATGGGGGAATTGCTTCACCGTGCGAATCGGCCGGCGAACGCGCGCAGCGGCAGGTCGGCACTGGTGACGATGCCCGGCGGCGCGTCAACGACCGCGCGGATGGAGTTCAGCGCCGGCATGCCGGTCACGGTCATGCCGATCTTCGCGAACGCATCGACCGACGAGAAATCGCTGCCTGGCTTGGGCAGGATCATGTGCTTGCTGTAGATGCACGGGTCGCCGTCGATCTTGGTGATATAGCACCCATGGATGTCCCAGTGCGGATCGGTGTGCGGGGTCATCTGCCAGTCCATCCGCAACTCGACCCGCTTGATGCCCTCCACCGTGCCCACATACCTCAGGACACAACCACCCAGTGATCCGGCGGGCAGCTGGTACCAGCCGAGGTCGACATCCTTTGTGCAGGCGCCTAATTGGTAGGAGAACTTCACTCCGTTTGGTCCGGGGTCGAGCTCGACGTCGAGGCAGTCGGCCATCAGCCGAACCCCGTCTTCGAACACCCGGGTGCCGAGTTCGAGCAGCCGCGGCACCTCGGGGTCGTCGACCGGTCTGCCGAAGCCGCAGTTCTGCCATGTCTCGGCCGAGTGATGGCAGGACACATCGACCGACTCGATGCAGGTGACGCTTTCGATATCAGCGACATCGGTGGAGTGCACAATCGTCAGGATCTGCGCGAGACCGGGGTTCATGCCGGTGCCGTAGAACGTGGAATGGCCGCGCTCACAAGCCGCCTGGAGAATCTCGGACTCCATCGTGGCGTTGCGGCGGTAATTGGTGTCGCGGTGGTGGCCGGTGATCCAGTCGGCGGTAGTGACGACGTTGATGCCGGCCTCCAACACCTGGGCGTAGAGATCGATATCCGGCCACACCCCATGGAATGTCAGGCAATCCGGGCGGGCGGCGAGGATCTCCTCGAACGTGCCGGTCGCGGTGACGCCGATCGGACCGATGCCGGTGATCTCGCCGGCATCGCGCCCGACCTTGTCCGGTGAATAGCAGTGCAGCCCCACCAGTTCCAGGTCCGGATGATTCTGGATGCGCTTGATCATCTCGGTGCCGACGTTTCCCGACGCCACCTGGAACACACGCAACGGGCTGCTCATTAGGCTTCTACCGATCGTCGTCCGTGTAGCGGATTATGCCGCGAATGTTCTTGCCGTCCAGCATGTCCTGGTAGCCCTCGTTGATCTGCTCCAGCTTGTACTGCCGGGTGACCATGTCGTCGAGGTTCAGTTTGCCCGCCTTGTACATCGACAGCAGCTGCGGGATGTCGTAGTGGGGGTTGCCGCCGCCGAAGATGGTGCCCTGCAGGTTCTTCTGCAACATGGATAGCAGGAATAGGTTCAGCGTCACCTGCGTGTCGAGCATGCTGCCGATCGCCGTCACAACGCAGGTGCCGGCCTTGGCGGTGATCATCATGTAGTTCTCGACGTCCTCGCCCTTGAGGTCGCCGACGGTGACGACCACCTTGTGAGCCATAAAGCCGGCGGTGACCTCCCCGATTCCCATCAGCGCGGCGTTGATGTCCGGATACACGTGGGTGGCACCGAATTTCAGCGCCGCATGACGTTTCCACTCGACCGGCTCGATGACGAAGATATGCCGTGCGCCCGCGTTGGCCGCGCCCTGGAGGGCCGACATGCCCACGCCGCCGACGCCCACGATTGCGACGTCCTGTCCCGGCCGTATGTCGGCGGTGCGCACCGCCGAGCCGTAGCCGGTGGTCACGCCGCAGCCCACCAGGCAGGCGACCTCGAACGGGATCGACGGGTCGATCTTCACGACCGAGCTCCTGTGCACGACCATGTACGGCGAGAAGGTGCCGAGCAGCGTCATCGGGAACACGTTCTGACCCTTGGCCTGAATCCGGAAGGTGCCGTCGGAGACGGCAGCGCCGTTGAGCAGTCCGGCGCCCAGGTCGCACAGGTTACGCAGCCCCGCCTGGCACGACGGACAGTGCCCGCAGGACGGGATGAACGACAGCACCACGTGGTCGCCTTTGGCGACGTCCTCGACACCGGGGCCGACCTCCATGACGATGCCCGCCCCCTCATGCCCGCCAAGCACGGGGAAGCCGCCCATCGGGATGCCGCCGGTCACCAGGTGGTGGTCGGAGTGGCACATCCCCGCCGCTTCCATCTGGATCTTCACCTCGTCCTTGACGGGGTCGCCGATCTCGATCTCCTCGATCGACCACGGCTGGTTGAACTCCCAGATGAGAGCACCTTTTGTCTTCATCACAACCTGCTTTCGCCGGGGAATCTGTAGCGACAGACTAAGTTATCTAGGTCACACCGCTGGAGCCGGTCTACCAGATCGGCACGGGCGACGTGCCGAGCGGGTAGTAGCCCGGCAGCTTCTCTCCGGCAAGGCTGCGTTCGATCCGCTCCTGCATCCCTTTGGACAGCTTCCCATCCTTCATCAGGTCCAGGTAGAGCTTCTGCACATGGCCGAAGTCGAAGAAGTCACGCTGCCACTCGATCTTGGCTGCCCCGTCCACGTCGGTCAGCCGGAACCAGCTGCCGCCGATGCCGTAGATCTCTCGCTCGCCGCCGTCGGGATCGTCGGGGTCCGTGGCGACCTGCTTCCAGAATCCGACGATCTCGCCGATCCTGTCGTCGATGACCACCTTCTGGTACGGGTACTTCCATCCCTCGAGGCCGGCCATCTCCAAACCAAGTGCGATGTCGCGGATCTCGTCGATCCCAATGCACATCACGTCTTCCTTCGGTCCGATGTTCCAGCCGTAGGTGGCATCGTCGGCGTAGAAGTCCGCCAAAGGCTGCCAGTCACCGGCCGTCTCGGCGTCTCCGTTGACCTGGAGCCACCGCTCGACCCAGTCCTCCAGTTGCTCGCGGGGCAGTGCGGCCATGTTCAGTCATCCTCTTCTCTGATGGACAGTGCTTGCGTGGGGCAGGCCCATACAGCTTGTTCGATCTCTGCCCGATCTTCTTGGGGTGGTGCGTCATTCAAGATTTCGACCTGGCCCCGCTTGGGCACATTGAAGTAGTCGGGCGCCTCGACCTCGCACATCGCGTGACCCTGGCAGAGGTCCAGGTCGACTTCAATCTTGTATCCCATGGTTGGCCTCCCTTACCCACGCCAGTTGGAAGTCGCCGCCGAGCGCCTCCGGGAGCGGTAGCGCACCTTGGCGGGCTGGGCCAGCTGCACCACCATCTTCGAGTGGTCATTCTGGTAGGACTCCGATGGCTGTGCCATCTCGAATGCGTACTCGCGCAACAGAACCGAGAAGATCGCCTTGATCTGCATGGTGGCGAACGCGGCGCCGACGCAGCGGT
The DNA here is from genome assembly GCA_035634855.1 of Mycobacterium sp. Taxonomy (GTDB): domain Bacteria; phylum Actinomycetota; class Actinomycetes; order Mycobacteriales; family Mycobacteriaceae; genus Mycobacterium. The sequence goes on along the minus strand of DASQCE010000035.1, from coordinate 4,607 downwards.
GGCGGCCTGCGCCGAACGGGATCCAGGTCCAGCGGTTGATCAGGTCTTCCTGGCGCGGCTTCTCATACCGGTCCGGTACGAAACCGTCCGGGTCCGGGAAGTCTTCGGCGATCCGGTTGGAGATCGCAGGCGACGCCGCGACCATCTCGCCCTCGTGGATCGCATAGCCCGCCACCTCGAACTCGCCCTTGGCCACCCGCATCAGGATGATCAGCGGCGGATGCAGCCGCAGCGTCTCCTTCAGCACGTTCTCCAGTTTCGGAATCTGGCGCAACGCATGGAAACTGACTTCCTGGCCGTCGGCGTAGAGCTCCTCCAGTTCGGCCACCACGTCGGCGTACACGTCGGGGTAGCGCAGCATCTCGATCAACGTCCACGACGCCGTGCCGGAACTGGTGTGGTGCCCGGCGAACATCATCGAGATGAACATGCCGGTGATCTCGTTGGCGGAGAATCGCGGGTTGCCCTCATCGTCGCGGATGGTGACCAGGACGTCGAGCATGTCGCGGTCGCCCTTGTCCCTGGGCGGGTTGACGATCCGGTCGTTCATGATCTCCTGGACCAGCTCGACCAGCCCGAGCCGCGCTTCGTCGCGCAGCCGGAAGCTCTCGATCGGCAGGTACGGGTCGACGTAACACAGCGGATCGGTGCCTTGCTCGAGTTGGTGGTAGAGCCGGGCGAAGCGGCCGTCGAGCTGTTCACGGAACTTCTTGCCGATCAGGCACGCCGACGATGTGTAGATCGTCAGCTCGGCGAAGAAGTCGAGGAGGTCGATCTCGCCGTCGTCGCCCCAGTCGGCGATCATCCGGCGCACCTCGCGCTCGATCGTCGTCGCGTGCCCCTTCATCTGCTCGCCGCGCAAGGCGGCGTTGTGCAGCATCTCTTTTCGTCGTTCGGGGTCGGTGTCGAACACCACGCCCTGGCCGAAGATCGGCGTCATGAACGGGTATGCCGCAGCTTGATCGAGATCTTCGTCGCTGGACCGGAAGAAGAACTCGTTGGCTTCCGCACCGGACAGGAACACCACCTGCTTGCCGGCGAGCTGGAAGATGCCGACGTCGCCGCACTCGTCACGGACCCGCTGCATCAGCCCGATCGGGTCGGTGCGGAACTCTTCCAGGTGGCCGTGTTCTTCTTCGCCACCCGATACGCGAGGAACGATCGCGGTGGTCATGACGGCATCCCCTCTGGTCCTAGTTTGAGCTGCTGACGTTCCTTCATGGTCGCCAGCGGCGCTTCGGGCTGAAGTTCCATGTTGGCAATGAAACCGCCGCGTGGTGTCTCGGCGACGAACGCGATGGCCCGCGCCAGATCCTGCGGGCGCAGGAAGTAGTCATGACGGGCCTGGCCCCACTTGGCCCAGTCCTCCAGCGCGGGCCCGATGGATTCGGGCGGCAGGCTCCAGCCCATGCTGGTTTTGGTCGGGCCGGGATGGACTATCGACGCGCGCACGCCCGTGCCCTCGAGTTCCATCTGCAGATTGGTGACCATCGCGACAAGCGCGGCCTTCGCCGCCCCGTACGCGCCCATGTGCGGACGCTGGCGCAGCGCGACGTCGGACCCGACGAAGATCAGGTCACCGCGCTGGCGTTCCAGCATCCCCGGCAGCACCGCGGTGGCCAACCGGTTGGCACCGATCAGATGGATCTGCACCTGCGATTCGAAAGTGTCCGTGCTGATTTCGTGCAGCCGGCCGAAGTACGTGTCGCCCGCGCCGGCCACCAGCACCTCGATGTCGCCGAGCTCATCGGTGGCACGGTGCACGAACCCCTTGACCGAGTCGGCGTCGGTGACATCGAGGGGCAGCGCGACGGCCTCGCCGCCTGCGGACCGGATCTCGTTGACGAGCTCCTGGCACTTCTCCACCCGGCGGGCCCCCAACGCAACAGGGAAGCCACGAGCGGCGAGCTCGGTTGCCGTCGCGGCCCCGATACCCGACGACGCACCGGCCACGATCGCCGGCCTGCGTTCAGGGAGTGGTTCGAACCGGGGCATGCTTACCTTTCAACGGACCGTTACTGCTATGGGTAGATGGGCGAACCCGCGGACATTGCTCGAATGGACTCGGACGGCGCTGGCCTCGTCGACCTCGTATCCGCGGATTCGTTTGAAGAACTCGGTCAGCACCACCCGTGCTTCCATGCGGGCCAGGTGGGCACCGAGGCAGAAGTGGGCGCCGCTGCCGAAACTCACTAGTTTGGAACCGATTTCGCGACCGATGCGGTATTCGTCGGCGTCGTCGAACACCCGGTCGTCGCGGTTGGCCGAACCGGGCAACAGCAACAGCACGTCGCCGTCGGGCAGCGTGGTGTCGTAGAGCGACAGCTCGCCGGCCACGGTACGGGCCAGGATCTGGCTGGAGTTGTCGTAGCGCAGCGTCTCCTCGACCCACAACGGGATCTTGGAGTGGTCGACGTGGACCGGCGCCAGCTGATCGGGGTTCTTCCAACCCCAATACGCCGCGTTGGCAAGCAGTTTCGTGGTGGTCTCATTGCCCGCGACCACCATCAGGAACAGGAACGCCATGATCTCGTTGTCGATGAGGCGGTCGCCGTCGATCTCGGCCTCCAACAGCGCCGACGTCAGGTCGTCGCTCGGCTTCTTGCGGCGCTCGGCGACCATCTCGGCGTAGTAGACCATCAGGTCGGCCGAGGCGTGCATGGCCGACGCAGGCACGTCGGCCAAGCCCTCGTCGCGGTGCATGACACCGTCGGCCAAGGCGCGGATGCGGGCCCGGTCCGGTTCGGGCACCCCCATGAGTTCGGAGATCACGTCCATCGGCAGCTTGCCTGCGAACTCGTCGACGTAGTCGAAAGTGTCTGACTGCAAAGCGGTGTCGAGGTGTTGCGCGGCGATCTCTGTGACGCGCGATTCGAGTTCGCGAATACGGCGCGGGGTGAAGCCTTTTGACACCAGGGTGCGCAATCGCAGATGCGCGGGATCGTCGAGGGCGAGAAAGGACATCACCTTGTGCGCATCCAGGGTGCGCGAGATCGGATCGAGCGACACGCCGTACTTGTTCGACAGCGCGGTGCTGTTGCGAAAGCCCTGCAGCACATCGCTGTGCCGTGACAGCGCCCAGAACTTCAACTCGTCATTGCGATAGAGCGGCGCCTTGTCACGCAGCCGCTTGTAGTACGGGTACGGGTCTTCGTGGAAGTCGTAGTCGTACGGATCGAGCACCAGATCACTGGTGTCTACAGTCACTGTTCTTCTCCGAGGCCGTGTTTCATTGATCCTCTCCGAGGATGAGGCCGACCACGTAGCTGAGGCGGTCGGCGATCTGGTGGTAAGTGACGGCGCCGCTGCCCGCGTGAACCAGGGCGCCGAAGTAGGTCATCTCCAGCGCCGACACCGTGCGCGGATCGGCGTCCGGTCCGACCGCCGACCGGATGCGGCGGTGAATCTCGGAGCCGATGCGGTCGCGGACCGCGCGCACGGCCTGGTCACCATTGCTCAGCAGCGCCGTGGTGCAGGCGGCCGCGACCTCGGGCTCGTCGGCGATCATCAGGGTCAACGCGCGCAGCGCCTGCTCGACCCGGCTGGTCCTGCTGTCGTTGACGTCGGTGAAGTACGGCACCTGACGGACCAGGTCCAGGTACACCTCGGCGATCAGATGGTTCTTCGACGAGAAGTAGGTGTAGGCGGTCGCCGGGGCGACTTTGGCTCGGGCGGCCACGGCGCGCACGGTCAGGTCGGCGTACGAGGACTCGCGCAGCATTTCCACGCCTGCGGTGAGCACCTTGCGGAAGGTCTCCTCCTGGCGCCGGTTGCGTGGCGTGGCGCCGGCCTGGGCCTGCAGCTGATTAGTGATGGCAGCCACGGCATCGCTGGACACATGTCCAAGTTATCCGACTCAATGCGCCGTGGGCAAGACCCAACCAGAAAACTGCATTTCAGCCCCTTAGGAAGAGCGCCGCACGCGCCCGAGTCTTGCCTCGTCCCGCGGTCTGGGGCTATCGTTCGAAGGAACTTGGCCGGACAGTTGTCCAGCAAAGAAGCGGAGAGTTGGTATGGGCCTACTGAACGATCGCCAGAGTCAACTGCTCATCGACGGCAAGCTGGTGGCAGGCAGCGGTGGCACGTTCCCGACGATCAATCCGGCCACCGAAGAGGTGCTCGGCGTCGCGGCCGACGCGACCGTCGAAGACATGGGTCAGGCGATCGACGCGGCCCGCCGCGCGTTCGACGACAGCGACTGGTCGACCAACACCGAGTTGCGGGTGCGGTGTTTTCGTCAGCTGCAGGACGTGCTGACGAAGCAACTCGAGGAACTCCGCGAGCTCACCATCGCGGAGGTCGGCGCGCCGCGGATGCTCACCTCCGCCGCTCAGCTGGAAGGCCCGGTCGCCGACCTGAGCTTCTGTGCGGACACGGCCGAGTCGTATGCGTGGACCACAGACTTCGGAATCGCCCAGCCGATGGGTATCAAGACTCATCGCACCGTCGTCAGGGAGGCGGTCGGTGTCGTCGGCGCGATCACCCCGTGGAACTTTCCGCACCAGATCAACCTGGCCAAGCTCGGCCCGGCGCTGGCGGCGGGCAACACCGTCGTTCTCAAACCGGCGCCGGATACCCCGTGGTGCGCGGCCGTCCTCGGTGAGCTC
>DASQCE010000034.1:0-3396 GCA_035634855.1 Mycobacterium sp. | reverse complement strand
TGCCGATGACCGCTCCGGCGAAGGCACCCATCAGCAGCCGGGTGATGAACTGCGGCGGTGTCTTGCGGCTCGGCGTCTTGGGCAGTTGGTCGGTGACGAGCTCGACCAGCAGGAAGATGGTCAGCACAGTCACAGTGATCGGATGGGCCACCCACTCCGACCACTTTCCGTCGACGTCGATCCAGCCCAGGAACGCACCCCAGGCGACCACCGCCGGCGCCGTCAGCGCCCGCAGACCGGCGATCACACCAATCGCCAGAGCGAGCAAGATAACGACGACCTGCGTCATGGCGACCTCCCGACCGGTGGAAACGACACCCGGACGCTAACACGCACCGCGCGAATGATCCCGCTGAATCAGAAGCGGCAGAACCGGATGTCGGAAGCCAGGATCGCCTTGGCGCCGATCGCCGCGAGTTCGTCCATGATCCCATTCACATCCCGGCGTGGCACCAGTGCCCGCACCGCGACCCACGCCGGATCGGCGAGCGGAGCGATCGTTGGCGATTCGAGGCCGGGAGTGACCTCGGTGGCATCGTCGAGGACGCTGCGGGGGCAGTCATAGTCCAGCATCAGGTATTGCTGTCCGAACACCACGCCCTGCACCCGGCCTGCCAGCTGGTCACGGAGGGCGGTGTTTTCGTCGCTCGGGTTCTCACGCTCGATGAGGACGGCCTCTGAATCGCACAGCGGTTCACCGAACGCCACCAAGTCATGCAGCGAGAGCGTGCGACCGGAACCCACCACGTCGGCGATCGCGTCGGCAACGCCGAGCTGCACCGAAATCTCCACCGCGCCGTCGAGCCGGATCACGGTGGCCTCAATCCCGCGCGCCGCCAAGTCCTTTCGCACCAAATGGGGAAACGCAGTGGCAATCCGCTTGCCCGCGAGGTCCTCGACACGCCACCGCCGACCGGCCGGCGCCGCGTAGCGGAACGTCGACGAGCCGAAGCCCAGGGCGAGTCGTTCGCGCACAGGCGCGTCGGACTCCTGGGCGAGATCACGACCCGTGATACCCAAATCCAGCTGTCCCGACCCGACATAGACGGCTATGTCCTTGGGCCGCAGAAAGAAGAATTCGACGTTGTTGACCGGGTCGACGACGGTCAGGTCCTTGGGATCGGTGCGCCGCCGGTAGCCGGCTTCCGACAGGATCTCGGCGGCCGGTTCGGACAGCGTGCCCTTGTTGGGCACGGCGACCCGCAACATGCCGTTCATAGCCTGGCGTAGACGTCGTCGAGGGTCAGCCCGCGGGAGATCATCAGCACCTGCGTCCAGTACAGCAACTGGCTGATTTCGTCGGCCAGCGCGTCGTCGCTCTCGTGTTCGGCGGCCAGCCACACCTCGCCGGCCTCTTCGAGAATCTTCTTGCCCAGGCCGTGCACGCCGCCGTCCAGCGCAGCGACGGTACCGCTGCCCGCGGGCCGGGTCCGCGCTCGCTCCGTCAACTCGGCGAACAGGGCGTCGAAGGTCTTCACGGCACGCGATTGTTTCACGCCGCGGCGAGCAGAGTCACGGCGGTTTCGCGGCAGGCGCGCGGCAGCTCAGTGCCCGGCGGGATGCGCCTCGTGGTGATATGCCTCGCGATGCATGTCCTCCAGGTGCATGCCCTTGGTCTCCTGGACCCATCGCCACACGAAGAATCCCGAGAGCACCGCGCACACCGCGTAGAACCCGTAGGCGATGCCGAGCGTCTCGCGCAGCGCAGGGAACGACACAGTGATCGCCCAGTTCGCCGCCCATTGGCCCGCGGCGGCCAGGCCCAGCGCGGCCGCCCTGATGCGGTTCGGGAACATCTCGCCAAGCAGCACCCACACCACCGGCCCCCATGACATGCCGAAAGCCACCACGAACAGGTTGGCCGCGATCAGTGCGACGGGACCGGCAACGTCGCCGAGAACCGGCTTCCCGTCGACCACTGGCGCCGTTCCGAAAATCACCGCCATGGTGCCCAACGTGACCGCCATGCCCGTGGATCCGACCAACAGAAGCGGCTTGCGCCCGACTTTGTCGATCAGCGCGATCGCGATCAACGTCGTCAGGATGTTGGTGATCGACGTGATCACCGTGATGACAAACGACGAGCTCTCGGTGAATCCGACGGCCTCCCAAAGCACATTGCTGTAGTAGAAGATCACATTGATGCCGACGAACTGCTGGAAGATCGACAAACCCAAGCCGACCCAGACAATGCCGTAGAGCCCACCGGTCGGCTTGCGCAGATCCCGCCACGACGGCGGCTTTTCCGCCTTCAACGATTCCTGGATGCGCGTGATCGTGATTTCTAAATTCTTTTCGCCGAGCAGCATGCTCAGTACGCGGCGAGCTTCCGGAATGCGGTATTGGGCAACGAGATAGCGCGGCGACTCGGGACTGGTGAAGGCAAGGCCGCCATAGACAACGGCAGGCACAGCCATCACGAGGAACATCCACCGCCAGGCCTCCAGGCCCAGCCACAACTCCTCGCGCGATCCGCCGGCGAGTTGCGCCAGCAGATAGTCGATCGCCAGCGACAGGAAGATGCCCGACACGATCGCCAGCTGCTGCAGCGAGCCCAGCCGCCCGCGAATGCGTGGCGGCGACGTCTCGGCGATGTACGCCGGCGCGATGACAGAAGCGACGCCAACGCCGATGCCGCCGATAATCCGGAAGACCACGATCAGCCACACGCTGTTTGCCAGGCCGGCGCCGATCGCGCTGATGAAGAACAACAGCGCGGCGATCTTCATCACGTGGAGCCTGCCGATCCGGTCGGCGAGCCGCCCTGCGGTCAGCGCCCCGACCACGCAGCCGAGCAGTGCCGAGGCGACGGCGAAGCCTAACGTGGCGTTGTCGACCTGGAAGTGGTCCTGAATGGCCGACACCGCGCCGTTGATCACCGCGCTGTCGTAGCCGAACAGCAGGCCGCCAAGGGCGGCGACAGAGGCTATCCGCACTACGCGGCCGCTGTGTTCGGATTCCTCGTAGTCCAAGCCGGATGCAGAATCACCGACGGGTCCGTGAGTCATGTGATGCCCTTCCGCAGCATTGCGTGATGAGAATCACATTCAATCACTTACGCCCACGTCAGGCGGTGCGTTCTCCGAACTGTGTGAGTTCGGCGTACACCCGCCGCAGATCGGCCACGTCGACGTTTGCAAGCGAGTGCACGTGCCGCCGCCCTGGGCCCATGGGCACTGCTACGTCATTGGGCACCACCAATACCGGGCACCCTGCGCGCTCCGCTGCCGCCGTGCCCGTCACCGAGTCCTCGATGGCCAAGCAGAGATCCGGAGGCAGATCCAGCAACGCGGCCGCCCGCAGATAGGCATCGGGCGCGGGTTTGCCCCGCGGCACCTCGTCGCCGCACACGGTCGCCGAAAAGTACTGGTGGCCAATGCTGTTCAGCGCCCTGTC
>DASQCE010000033.1:0-4358 GCA_035634855.1 Mycobacterium sp. | reverse complement strand
AGTTCATGTCCGAAGCTCGCGCGCTGACCAACTTCTCTGGTAACGCCGTGGCCACCGTGGTGATCGGGGGGTGGACCAAGACGTTGGACCGGGCGCGCATGTCAGACGTCCTGGACGGGAAGGAGCCGTTCGACGAACAAGACATGGTCGACGACCACGCCGGCAACGGGGACCGATCCGTCGCGACGCAAGTAGAGGATCACCGGCCGCCGGCCCACGTGTAGGCAAACCCAGTCCGCCTTGTGCGCGGTGAAAGGCCGGCATCTTCTCCTCGGTATGGTTCGGCATCGGGGAATTGTGGCGGGCCAGGACCTTTCCGCTTTCGTTCTTGACCATGTTGTCGAGAAGGCCGCGCTTGGCCCGCCGTGTTTGCTGCTTGGTCGTTGCGATCCGTTGGAGTTGGTCGAACTGCTGGCCGCTAGCGCAACGGTCCTGCTGTCCGAGATCGGCGCCCGGACAGATCAGTTCGAGGTTTGCGTGTCCACTGTCAGTGCCCCGCTGCGGTCGAGGATCTGCAGGAGCTGGGGGCGGCGTCGGTGTGCCCTGCGTTGAAACGGCTGCATGAGTGCGAGACGGTGGATCGCTACCGAGCACTCCAACGTGAGCCCAGCTTGCCCCAGGCCCGCAGCACATCGGCCACGCTCGTGGCGGCCGTGGCCGATGGTGTGGGCGAACGCGCCACCCAGTCGAGCCAGATGGCTGCACACGCGCCACCAGGGTCTGCTGAAGCATGAACTCGCTGACCAGCGATCTGCCACGCTGTGACACCGGGGCTGCGCCACGGCAGGTGCCGCGCGACGTTATACCCGCCAGCAGTTCGGCGGCACTAACCGTCATCGCACTTCGCCACCCGGCCCGGGGGGCACAATATCCACCATGCCCAACTCGACTCCGGTGACCGCCTGGAAGGCACTCAAGGAGGGTAACGAGCGATTCGTCGCCGGCAAGCCACAGCATCCCAGCCAGGGCATCGAGCACCGGGCCAGCCTGGCCGCCGCGCAGACACCAAACGCCGTGGTGTTCGGCTGCGCCGACAGCCGGGTCGCGGCCGAGATCATCTTCGATCAGGGACTGGGCGACATGACCGTGGTGCGAACCGCCGGCCATGTCATCGGCTCGGCGGTGCTGGGCTCCATCGAGTACGCCGTGACGGTGCTCAACGTGCCGCTGATCGTGGTGCTGGGCCACGACAGCTGCGGCGCGGTGAAGGCCACCCTGTCGGCGCTCGACGACGGCGTGGTGCCCGGCGGGTATGTGCGCGACGTTGTGGAACGGGTGATCCTGTCCATTTTGTTGGGCCGTCGCGACGGTCTGACCCGTGTCGACGAGTTCGAAGCCCGGCATGTCAGTGAGACCGCCGCGCAGCTCGGCAGCCGATCAACCGCGGTCGCCGAGAGGCTGGACGCGGGGACGTTGGCGATCGCCGGTGTCACCTACCAACTGGCCGACGGACGCGTGATACTGCGCGATTATCTGGGTGATATCGGAGAGGACTCTAGATCTTCTCCGGATAGCGCGAAGTCCGGCTCCCCCACCGTCCGGAAGCCTGCCGGGCCCACTTCCTGAAGCTCGCACGCAACAGGCTCCGATTCACCTACAGAAGGTCACCAAATCTACGAAGTCCCGGCCGTTTATCGGCGCCATCGCGTTCAAAGCCGTAGGCCCAAATAGGGTCAAACCGCCGCCGAACCCGCCCCAAGGAGAACCTGATTACCAAGTTTGTGTTCGACTTCACCGAGGGCGACAAGGACCAGAAGGATCTGCTGGGTGGTAAGGGCGCGAACCTGGCTGAGATGACCAAGCTGGGGTTGCCGGTACCCGCCTGGGTTCACCATCACGACGGAGGCTTGCCGGGAGTACCTGTCGCGGGGCAGCGAGCCCGGTGAGCTGCGAGTGCAGGTCACGATGGCATTGCGGCAGTTGGAGGACAACATCGGTCGTCGGCTCGGTGATCGCCATGATCCGCTGCTGGTGAGTGTTCGTTCCGGTGCGGCGTTTTCGATGCCCGGAATGATGGAGACGGTGCTGAATATCGGGCTTAACGACGCCAGCGTGAAGGGGCTTGCCGAGGAATCCGGGGATGAGCGCTTCGCCTGGGATTCCTACCGGCGGTTGGTGCAGATGTTCGGCAAGACGGTGTTGGAGATACCCGGCGAGGTGTTCTCCGATGTGCTGGACAAGGCGAAGTCGACCAAGGGTGTGTCCAGCGATGTCGACCTCGATGTTGATGATCTGAAGTTGTTGGTCACCACGTTCAAGGACGCGGTGCGGGAGCACTCCGGTCAGGAGTTCCCGCAGCATCCGCGGGAGCAGCTGGACATGGCGATCAACGCTGTCTTCGACTCCTGGAACACCGACCGGGCGCGGTTGTATCGGCGGCGGGAGCGGATCCCGCAGCACCTGGGTACCGCGGTGAACGTGTGCACGATGGTGTTCGGCAACCTGGGCGAGTCCAGCGGCACCGGCGTTGCCTTCACCCGTGACCCGGCGTCCGGTCGGACCGGCGCGTACGGGGACTACCTGTCCAATGCGCAGGGCGAGGATGTCGTTGCCGGGATCCGGAACACGCTGTCGTTGGACGATCTCAAGGCGTTGGACCCGTCGTCGCACAAGCAGCTGATGAAGGTGATGCGCCGGCTGGAGACGCACTACCGGGACCTGTGCGATATCGAGTTCACCATCGAGCGGGGCAAGTTGTGGATGCTGCAGACCCGGGTCGGGAAGCGCACCGCTGCGGCGGCGTTCCGGATCGCTGGGCAGTTGGTCGACGAGAACCTGATCACGATGGACGAGGCGCTGTCCCGGGTCTCCGGTTCGCAACTGGCGTTGCTGATGTTCCCGCAGTTCAACCGGTCGGCCCCGCGCGAGCTGCTGACCAAGGGGATGGCCGCCTCGCCGGGAGCGGCAGTGGGCCGCGCGGTGTTCGATTCGCCTACCGCCAAGACGTGGGCCGAACGCGGCGAGCAGGTCGTGCTGGTCCGCAAGGAAACCAACCCCGATGACCTCGAGGGCATCATCGCGGCCGACGGGATCCTGACTGCGCGCGGTGGGAAGACCTCGCACGCGGCCGTCGTTGCCCGCGGCATGGGCAAGACCTGCGTTTGTGGTGCTGAGGCGCTCGATGTCGACGCTTCGACTCGCACCGCGCGGGTCGGCACGGTGCTGATCCAGGAGGGCGATGAGATCAGCATTGACGGGTCGACCGGCGAGATCTTCCTCGGGGCGATGCCCGTCGTGCCGTCTCCGGTGGAGACCTACATCGAGTCCGGTCTCGCGGCAGCCCTGGATGGGGCGGACGACGAGACCACCGCACTGGTCAAGGCGGTCGACCGGTTGCTTACCCATGCCGACAGTCGCCGGCGCCTGGCGATCCGTGCGAACGCGGACACCGCCGAGGACGCGGTCCGGGCGAGATCCCTTGGTGCCCAGGGCATCGGCCTGTGCCGCACGGAGCACATGTTCCTCGGCGATCGCCGGGTGTTGATCGAGCGGGTCATCCTGGCCGGTAGCACCGAGGAACGCGACGACGCGGAGGCTGCGTTGCTGCCCCTGCAGCGCAAGGACTTCACGGAATTGCTCGACGCGATGGACGGGCTGCCGGTGAATATCCGGCTGCTGGACCCGCCGCTGCACGAGTTCCTGCCGGATCGCACCGAACTCGCGGTCGAGGTCGCCCTGGCCGAGGCCAGGGGTGAGACCGGCGAGCAGGTGGATGCTGACCGCAAGCTTTTGGCCGCGGTGGAGAGGCTGCACGAATCGAACCCGATGCTGGGATTGCGCGGGGTGCGCCTTGGGCTGCTGACCCCCGGCCTGTACGCGTTGCAGGTCCGCGCCATCGGCGAGGCTGCCAGCGACCAGATCGCCGCGGGCAAGGACCCCAAGGTCGAGATCATGGTCCCGCTGGTGGGTTCGGTGATGGAGCTGCACCTGGTCCGGGATGAAACCGAGCAGATCCTCGCCGACGTTGCCGCCGAAAAGGGAGTCACGCTGACGATCCCCATCGGCACGATGATCGAGCTGCCGCGTGCCGCGCTGACCGCGCACCGGATCGCGGACGCCGCGGACTTCTTCTCCTTCGGCACCAACGACTTGACCCAGACAACGTGGGGGTTCTCCCGCGACGACGTCGCATTGGGGTGCCCCTTGGTTTATCGCAGACCGCGATGACCAGATCGGTCGGCGCCGTCGCGGGCATGTCCAAGATCGGGTTGCAGGCCGCGCGCGAAACCGACAGCACGACGTCGGCCTGGTCGCGACCACCGAAGCTCCGGCTGGCACCTTGACCCACCGCGTCATCCGTCAGACCTGAACACCGATCACCGGGCGCAGCGCGCCACAAACACCTGACCCTGCAACCA
>DASQCE010000032.1:0-4355 GCA_035634855.1 Mycobacterium sp. | reverse complement strand
CGAACGTCCCGTCCCGCCACTCAACCTCGTTGGCGACTTCGGTGGTGGCTCAATGTTTCTCGTCGTCGGCATCCTCTCGGCGCTGTGGGAGCGCGAGCGGTCCGGCAAGGGCCAGATCATCGACGCCGCCATGGTCGACGGCTCGAGTTCGCTCTCGACGATGATCTGGGCGTTCCGCGCCATGGGTATGTGGAGCGACGCGCGCGGTGTGAACATGCTCGACACCGGCGCGCCGTACTACGACACCTACACCTGTGCCGACGGTCGCTGGGTCTCGGTCGGTGCGATCGAGCCGCAGTTCTTCGCCGAACTGCTGGACAAGCTCGGGCTCAATGTCACCGACCTGCCCGACCAGAACGACGTCAGTCGCTGGCCCGAACTACGCGCGCGGCTGACCGAGGCGTTCGCGTCGCAGGACCGCGACCATTGGGCGAAGGTGTTCGCCGACGGTGATGCCTGCGTCGCGCCGGTGCTGTCGTTCGCCGAGGTCGAAACCGAGCCTCATAACACCGAGCGCGACACCTTCTACCGCGAGAACGACTACCTGTTTCCCGCACCGGCGCCGCGGTTTTCACGCACCGCGCCATCCAAGCCGAAGCCGCCCGGCGTGCCAGGGGCGGACACCGAAGCCGTACTACGTGACTGGGTATAGAGAAGGGAACTCAATCAGTGGAGATCAAGGACGCTGTAGCCGTCGTCACTGGCGGTGCCTCCGGGCTCGGCCTGGCGACTACGAAGCGACTGCTCGACGCGGGCGCGCAGGTGGTGGTGATCGACCTCAGGGGGGAGGAGGCGGTGGCGGAACTCGGTGATCGGGCCAAGTTCGTCGAGGCCAACGTCACCGACGAAGCCGCCGTCGGCAAGGCGCTTGATGTCGCAGAAACACTTGGTCCGCTGCGGATCAACGTCAACTGTGCCGGTATCGGAAACGCGGTCAAGACGCTGTCCAAGGATGGCCCTTTTCCGCTCGACGCCTTCAAGAAAGTTGTTGAGGTCAACCTGATCGGAACCTTCAACGTGCTTCGGCTTTCCGCCGAGCGGATCGCCAAGACGGAACCGATCGGTGAGGAGCGAGGCGTCATCATAAATACCGCGTCGGTCGCGGCCTTTGAGGGCCAGATTGGCCAGGCTGCGTACTCGGCATCCAAGGGTGGCGTCGTCGGAATGACCGTGCCGATCGCCCGGGACCTGTCGCGCGAGCTGATTCGCGTCGTCACCATCGCGCCCGGCCTCTTCAAGACCCCGCTGCTGGGCTCTCTGTCTGAGGAGGCGCAGCAGTCGTTGGGCAAGCAGGTGCCGCATCCGGCCCGGCTCGGCGACCCTGACGAGTATGGCGCGCTAGCGGTGCACATCATCGAGAACCCGATGCTCAACGGTGAGGTGATCCGCCTCGACGGTGCGATCCGGATGGCGCCGCGATGAGCGCTCGCGCGGCGATGAGCCTCTTGGGCGAACAGCAGACAGCCGAGAGCAACGAGCACAGATGACGATCGCGACCAGGTTCACCGAGACATTCGGCTCGAGCATCCGATCGTGCAGGGTGGCATGCAGTGGGTCGTTCGCGCGGAACTCGTTGCCGCCGTCGCCAACTCGGGTGCGCTCGGCTTCATCACCGCGCTCACCCAGCCCACACCGGCGGATCTGGCCCGCGAGATCGCCAAGTGCCGCGACCTGACTGCCAAGCCGTTCGGGGTCAACCTGACCATCCTGCCGACGATCAAACGGCCGCCATATGACGAGTACCGGCAGGTCATCGTCGACGTCGGCATCAAGATCGTGGAGACGGCCGGATCGAACCCCACGCCGCATCTACCGATGTTCCACGACAACGGGATCAAGGTGCTGCACAAGTGCACCTCGGTGCGCCATGCCATCAAGGCGCAGAGCCTGGGTGTGGACGGCGTCAGCATCGACGGGTTCGAATGCGCCGGGCATCCGGGCGAGGACGACATTCCCGGCCTGGTGCTGATCCCGGCCGCGGCGGCCAAGATCGACATTCCGATGATCGCCTCATGAGGCTTCGCCGACGCGCGTGGGTTGGTGGCCACGCTGGCGCTGGGTGCCGACGGCATCAACATGGGCTCCCGGTTCATGTGCACCGCCGAGTCGGCCATTCATCAGAACGTCAAGGAGGCCATTGTCGCGGGCAGCGAGCTCGAGACCGCGCTGATCTTCGGTCCGCTGCGCAGCACGGCTCGGATGGCGAGCAATGCCGTGTCGCGTGAGGTGGTCGAGATCCTCAACCGTGCGGGCAGTTCGAGGACGTCAAGGATCTGGTCGCAGGCAAACGTGGCGTGAAGGTCTAGGAGATCGGCGACCTGGACTGCGGACATCTGGTCGGTCGGCGCAGCGATGGGCCTGATCAACGACAAGAGGCCGAGGAGCTGATCACCTGCCGGCCGGCCGACATGGTCGAGCCCGCGGCAGAAGGGAAGGTGGCTTAGAAATGGGGATATCGACGTAGGGCCCGTACTGGGCAAGTTGTCGTGGGTGAACGCGCGCCGAGAGGCACGCGCTTACTCAGACTGCGGCGGGAAGGGTGCGCTCGTCGTCGAGCTGCTCCGAGGTGTCGCCCTCAACCAGGACATCGCCGTGGTAGAGCGCCTCGAAGTCAACCTTGATGACATCAGCACTGGTGTCGTCGATCCACATGTACTGAACAGTAACCATCACCATTAAGGAATCTTTGAGTCACGATTCGGAAAATGGTGGCAATTCTTACCGCCGGGTAGGTTTACCAGTTACCCGGCAGTAGTCCGCCTCACACCGAGCAGGGCCCACACCGCAGGTAGGGGAACGCAAAAGCTCCGCGACACGCCGATGACAAGGAGCTATTGCATCTGCCCGCCGGATCTCAGACGGCCCTAAGGCTGGCCGGCCGGGGCGGTGAAGTGGATCGGGTTCGTCCCGTTCAGCAATATCCAGGTCAGCAGCGCCGCGGCGATCGCCACGACGAGCAGTCCCAGCGCAACACGGACGCCAAAGCGCCAGCTTCCGAAGATCCTGGCGTCGACGGAGTAGCGGCCTGCGCCCGTGAACAGCAGCGCACCGGCGCCGACGGCTATCAGGAACGGGACGTTGAAGGGGTCGGACCAGAACGCGGCGGCAGACACATTGACCGCCCATGCATCGATCATCGCGGCGACGACAGCACACGCCGCCAGCGGCGTCAGCAAACCCAGCAGCAGGCCTATGCCACCCGCCGTTTCGGCCGCGGTGACCATGAATGCGGCGAACATCGGCAGCTGCCAGCCGCCAGATTCCATGGAACCGACGGCGGTATCGAAGTCGAAGGCCTTCCGAAGGCCGGCCTGAATCATCGTCGCGCCGACTCCGACCCGCAGGATCAGCAGGCCGACATCAGCTAAGGATGTCGCGCTTGAGGTACTCACCTCGGAGGTCGCCATGAGCGGCAGCCTATTCGGCTGCGAGAACGCTGTGAATGCTTACCTCGTGAACTATCCGGCGGTCCTGCACCGTACTTACCGATAGAGACGCATTGACCGCGGTAAGTTATCGTTGATAAGTTAGCGCTGGTAACCGACTTGGTGAATGGAAGGACGCTACGTGCTGCGACGAATCGCACTGCTGGCCTTCGCCGCGCCACGACGAATCATTGCGGTGGCAGCCCTTGTGATGGTGGCCTGCGGCATCTTCGGCATCCCTGTCGCCAAGCATCTGTCCGCCGGTGGTTTCCAGGACCCCACGTCGGAGTCGGCCCAGGCGACCAAGATGCTTGCCGACAAGTTCGGCCAGGGCGACATGGAACTGCTGATCACCGTGACGTCAGCCGACGGTGCGCAGGCGCCTGCCACTCGGTCCGTCGGTACGGACATCGCCGAGCAGCTGAAGGCGTCGCCGTACGTGGCGGAGATGAACTCGGCGTGGACCGCGCCTGCGTCCGCCGCGCCGGCGCTGATCAGCAAGGACGGCAAGACCGGGCTGATCGTCGCGGGCATCACCGGCGGTGAGAGCGAGGCCCAGAAGCACGCCAAGGAGCTGACCGACCGACTGGTCCACGACCGCGACGGCGTCACCGTGCGCGCGGGCGGCGAGGTGATGACCTATGTCCAGATCAACGATCAGAGCGAAAAAGACCTGCTGACAATGGAATCCATCGCGATCCCGCTCAGCTTCATCGTGCTGGTCTGGGTGTTCGGCGGCCTGATCTCCGCCGCGCTGCCCTTGGCTGTCGGCGGCTTCGCAATCCTGGGTTCAATGGCGGTGCTGCGGGCCATCACGCTGATCACCGACGTGTCGATCTTCGCGCTGAACCTGACCGTGGCGATGGGCTTGGCGCTGGCCATCGACTACACGCTGTTGATCATCAGCAGATACCGCGACGAACTCGCCGA
>DASQCE010000031.1:0-3374 GCA_035634855.1 Mycobacterium sp. | reverse complement strand
AGCGTCACCGACGATGGCCGCATCGATCTGGACTCGCTGGCACTCGACGAGCGCGTGAAAGTGGTTGCGTTCAGCCATCACTCGAATGTCACGGGCGCCATCGCCCCGGTGGCGGAGCTGGTGTCCCGCGCGAAGGCGGTCGGTGCGCTGACGCTGCTGGACGCCTGCCAGTCGGTGCCGCATCAGCCGGTCGATTTTCACGCGCTCGACGTTGACTTCGGGGCGTTCTCCGGGCATAAGATGCTGGGCCCCAATGGCATTGGAGTGCTGTACGGCCGGAGCGAGCTGCTCAACGCGATGCCGCCGTTCATCACCGGGGGCTCGATGATCGAAACCGTCACGATGGAGGAGACCACCTACGCTCCTGCGCCGCAACGCTTCGAGGCCGGTACGCCGATGACTTCGCAGGTGGTTGGGCTGGCGGCCGCCGCAAGGTATCTGCAAGAGATCGGAATGGCCGCCGTCGAGGCGCATGAGAACGAGTTGGTGGCAGCCGCGCTGGACGGGCTGTCCGGCATCGACGGGGTGCGGGTCATCGGCCCGAAATCCCTCGAAAATCGCGGTTCGCCAGTGGCATTCGTGGTCGACGGCATCCATGCCCACGACGTGGGGCAGGTGCTCGATGACGACGGCGTGGCGGTACGAGTGGGTCACCATTGCGCGTGGCCGCTGCATCGCCGGTTCGGCATCGCCGCGACCGCACGGTCGTCGTTCGCTGTCTACAACACGCTTGACGAGGTCGACCGGCTGGTGGCCGGCGTGCGGCACGCGGTCGAGTTCTTCGGTAGGGACTGACGGTGCGGCTGGAGCAGATCTACCAGGAAGTGATCCTCGATCACTACAAGCACCCGCACCATCGCGGTCTGCGTGAGCCGTTCGGCGCCGAGTCGTATCAAGTGAACCCGACGTGCGGGGACGAGGTTCGGCTGCGGGTGGCGTTGAGCGACGACGGGGAGCGGATCGCCGACATTTCCTATGACGGCCAGGGCTGCTCGATCAGCCAGGCCTCGACGTCGGTGCTGACCGACCAGGTGATCGGCCAGAGCATCGGCGACGCGCTCAAGACCGTCGCGGCGTTCACCGAGATGGTGTCCTCGCGCGGCACGGTCGAGGGCGACGAGGATGTAATAGGAGACGGCATCGCGTTCGCCGGTGTCGCGAAGTACCCGGCGCGGGTGAAATGCGCGCTGCTGGGTTGGATGGCGTTCAAGGCCGCACTGGCGGAGGCCAGTGCATCAGATGATGCGTTGGCGCAGGCATCCCACAACGGAAACTCCATGGAGGTGGACGATGAGCGAAACAGCCGCACCGGATGACGCGCTGCTCGCCGACATCGAAGAGGCGATGCGCGACGTCGTCGACCCGGAACTTGGTATCAACGTCGTCGACCTTGGCCTCGTCTACGACTTGAACGTAGAGAAGGGCGAGCAGGGCAACGTCGCGCTGATCGATATGACGCTGACGTCGGCGGCCTGCCCGCTGACCGACGTGATCGAAGATCAGTCGCGCACCGCGCTGGTGGGCGCTGGGCTGGTCAACGAAATAAAGATCAACTGGGTCTGGAACCCGCCGTGGGGACCGGACAAGATCACCGAGGACGGCCGCGAACAACTGAGGGCCCTCGGCTTCACGGTGTAGCTGACGCCGTTCTAATCACCGCGCGCACAACCCTGTTCGCCGCTCGTCGGGTCTGGGATGGTCGGTCAACGTGTCTTCACTGCCCGACCTTGCGTCCCGTCATGTTTCGCCACCCGTCGATGACAGACCCGATTCGAGGGTTCGCACCGCCCTGCTGGCCAGCCTCGTCGGAACCACCATCGAGTGGTACGACTTCTTCCTGTACGCGACTACGGCAAGCCTCGTCTTCAACCATGCGTTCTTCCCGGATCAGAGTTCTCTGGCCGGCACGCTGCTGTCGTTCGCAACATTCGCCGTCGGATTCGTCGTCCGGCCGATCGGCGGCTTCGTGTTCGGCCATGTCGGTGACCGGATAGGCCGAAAGAAGACCCTCGCGCTGACCATGTTCCTGATGGGCGGAGCAACGGCGCTGATGGGACTGCTGCCCACCGCCGCGCAGATCGGTGTGCTCGCCCCGGCGCTGCTGCTGTTGCTCCGGATCGTGCAGGGCTTTGCACTCGGCGGCGAATGGGCAGGCGCCATTCTGCTGGCGGTAGAGCACAGCCCATCGCATCGGCGGGGTTTGGCGGGCAGCTTGCCTCAGGTAGGCCTGGCGCTCGGACTGGCTTTGGGCACAGGCGTACTCGCACTGCTGCAGATCGCCTTGCCCGACGACGCCTTCGAGGCCTACGGCTGGCGCATCGCGTTCCTCATCAGCATCGTGCTGGTCGGTTTCGGTGTCGTCGTGCGACTGAAGGCGGCCGAGACACCATCGTTCGAGAAGATCCGCGCCGAGGACGATCGTTCGGCCGTTCCGTTGCGCGAGGTATTCCGTCCGCCTGCGCTGCGGTCCACGGTGTTGGGTCTGCTGTCGCGCTGGGGTGAAGGCGCAGCGTTCAACACGTGGGGCGTGTTCGCCATCTCATATGCCACAGGCACCCTGCACCTTGCGCGGGTTCCGGTTCTGATCGCCGTCACCGTGGCGGCGCTGCTGATGGCGGTGCTACTGCCGGTGTCCGGCCTGCTTGCCGATCGATTTGGTCCTCGCCTGGTGTACGCCAGCGGCATCGCGGCCTACGGTCTCGCCGTGTTCCCGGTCTTCGCTCTGTTCAACACCCACAGCATCACCGCGCATGCGCTCGGAATGTTGTTGGTGTTCGGGGTTATTCACGCCTGCTTGTATGGCGCGCAGGGAACACTCTACGCTTCGCTGTATCCCGCGCGGATCCGCTACACCGGCCTGTCCACGGTGTATCAGCTGTCCGGTGTGTACGCGTCCGGGTTGACCCCGCTGATCCTGACCGCATTGATCGCCGCAGCGAATCGATCGCCCTGGCTGGCTTGCACGTATCTCGTCGCAACCGCGGTGATCAGCGTGGTCGCGACGTTGTTGTTGCGGCCACGGCCGCTACCCGAAATCTGAATGCCGTGATAAGCCCCGCGGTGGTGGGCCGGTTGGTCACAATCGAGGCATGGTTACGGTGCCGGCGTTCGTCTGGCGAGGCGGTTTCCTCCGTCGTGCATTGATCATCGGCGGGGCGGTCGGGGTCTCGCTGGCCGCCTTGGCATGGATTGACTCCGGAATCCTGTTGGCCGGCGTCATGGTGCTCGTCATCGTCGGTCTGTTCTATGGCATCTGGATGCCTCGCCGGATGGCGCGATACTGGCCGGGCGCCAAGCAATTAGACGGCGACGACCGGGTAACGGTTGCCCGCACCGCCCGACGGGGTGAGCGCATCGGGGATGCCCGACTGGCC
>DASQCE010000030.1:0-2122 GCA_035634855.1 Mycobacterium sp. | reverse complement strand
AGCGCGCCGCTGCCGCTAGAGCTTGCCCGGCAACAACGGTAGCCCGCCGCTGGCATCGGTATCGACCCGCCAGAACGACCCGGTGCGCTGGTCCGCATGGATCTCCGCCACCTTCGTGGCCGTCACGTACAGCGCCGGGCCGTCGAAGATGCAGTTGGTGGCGTGCTCGTTCAGCACGATCTCCTCCAGCACCTCGCCCTCGGCCGACAGCACCGTCAGCCCGCCCGAGATTGTCGTGCACACGAACAGCCGCCCGTCGGATGCGAACGCCATCCCGTCGGGCACGTGGTTGTCGCTGAGCTGGCAGAACGTCGCTGCCTGCCCGTCGTCCAGCCGGCACACCCTGTGTGCCGCCGACTCCGTCCAGTACAGCCGCCCCTGCGCGTCGAATGCGATCCCGTTCGGGTACACGCCGGGCCGCTCCATCAGGAACTCGCCGCCATCCGCGCCCAGCACGTACAACGCGCCCACCGCGCGCTCGTTCTCCGCGAAGCGATCGTCCTGCTCGGTGCCCGACTCCGTGAACCAGAGCCGTCCGTCCGGCCCGAAGGCAAGGTCGTTCGGCCCCGCCAGCGTCCGCCCCGCGATGCTGGTCGCCAGCATCTCGATCGAGCCGTCGCCGTTCACGCGCTGGATCCCGGGCACCGCGTTCTGGTCGGGACTCCCCGGCACGTTGCCGCCCTGGGTGACGTAGACGGCTCCGTCGGAACCGAGCAGCGCGCCCCACGGCGATCCGCCCATGTCCGCGAACCGGCTGATCGCGCCGTCCTTCCACACCAGCAACTCGCCGGTGTTTCCGTCACACAACACGATGGCTCCGTCCGGCATCACGACGGGCCCTTCCGGGAACCCGAGATTCGAAGCGAGCAGCGTTCCTTGCACGGCGCGGATCCTCTTTCAAGGGGTTGTACCCGGGAAATTGGTATGATAGCATACCGAGCTTGATCGATCCCCGCGGCACCGGCTCGTTGAAGGGCTTGCGGCCACACCGCCGCGGTGGTTCGAGCGCATGATCGGACGCAGGCTCCACCCCCCTCGGTCGTCCATGCCCGGGTGGTCGCCACTGTCCAATCCGCAACTTCCACTCCATGCGTACGTATGCAAGAGTGGGCCTTGCGTCCTGCCCGGTGACCAGCTCAGGAGGAGACCGTGAGCGATCCGCATACCACGCGTCCGGAAACAGGCATCGAACTCTTCGACCATCGCATCTCCCGTGGGACGCTGTTGCGCGGTGCCGCCGGCACGATGCTCGGCATGTCGCCACTGCTTGCGGCAGCCTGCGGCGGCGGCTCGACCTCGTCCACCGCTGCGACGGGCGCGTCCACCTCGGCCGGCACGCCCGTCAAGGGTGGCACGCTCCGCGCCGGCTTCGTCGGCGGCGGCACGGCCGAGACGCTGAACCTGTACCAGGGCGTCACGCCGATCGACGAGTCCCGCGCCCAGAACCTGTTCGACCCGCTGCTGGTGGTCAACCCCGACCTCACCACCGGCCCCGGATTGGCGCTCGAGTTCAACTCGAACGCCGATGCCACCGAGTACGAGATCAAGCTCCGCCCCGGCGTCGAGTTCCACAACGCCAAGACCTTCGGCGCCGAGGACGTGATCTACTCGATGCGGCTGATGGCGCAGTCCGCCAACTTCGCGTCGGTGCCGTTCGTGGCCGGCATCAACCTGAAGGACCTGAAGGCGATCAATGCCACCACAGTCAAGGTGCCGCTGCTGTACCCCGACGCCGACCTCGGCGCCAACTTCGTCTACTGGAATACCTGGATGGTGCAGAACGGCGAGAAGGACTTCAGCAACCCGGTCGGCACCGGTCCGTTCATGTTCGACACGTTCAAGGCCGGCACCCAGAGCACGTTCAAGCGCAACCCCAACTACTGGCAGACGGGCAAGCCGTACGTCGACGAGCTGCTGATCCAGTCGATCGACGACAACAACGCTCGCCTCGAGGCGCTGCAATCCGGCCAGATCGACGCGATGGCGCAGCTGCCGACGGCCGACGCCAAGGCCCATCAGGCGACCGGCGACATCACCGTGCTGGTGGCCAAGTCGCCGCAGGCCATGATGTTCTACATGGACACCACGCAGGCGCCGTTCACCGACGTGCGCGTGCGCCAGG
>DASQCE010000029.1:0-17584 GCA_035634855.1 Mycobacterium sp. | reverse complement strand
CAGTTCCAGGTCACGTTCGACGGAGCGGCGGGCAGCATGCTGGCGGGCGTGCTGGTGTTGCTCTGCCTGGTGCTGCTGGTGGCCGAAGCACTGGCCCGGGGGCGCGCACGGTTCGCCCGTATCGGATCAGGCGTGCCACGGGCAGCAACCCCGATCCGCCTGGGCCGCAGCATGTTACCCGCGCAGGCCGGCTTGGCCGCGCTGACCGTCTTAGCGCTCGGCGTGCCGGTTTGGACGATCCTGCGCTGGCTGTGGATCGGCGGCGCCGACGTCTGGGTGCTCGACGACATCGCCAGCGCGCTCGGCCAAACCATCGGGCTGGCCACCGTCGCGGCGGCGCTGACCACGGTGTTGGCATTTCCTGTCGCGTGGGTCGCCGTGCGGTCCAGCGGTGTGCTCGCCCGTCTCGTGGAAGGCGCCAACTACGTCACCAGCTCGCTTCCCGGCATTGTCACCGCCCTCGCGCTCGTCACGGTCACCATCCACCTCGCCCGCCCGCTCTATCAGGGCGTCGCGCTGATCCTGTTCGCGTACGTGCTGCTGTTCATGCCCCGCGCACTGGTCAACGTCCGAGCCGGGCTGGCCCAGGTGCCGCCGAGCCTCGAAGAGGCGTCCCGGTCGCTGGGCAGCTCGCCGACAGCCACCTTCCTGCGGGTCACACTGCGACTGACCGCGCCCGCAGCGGCTGCCGGTGCATCGCTGGTATTCGTCGCTGTGGCAACGGAATTGACTGCAACACTGTTGCTCGCACCGACCGGCACCAGGACGCTGTCGATGCGGTTCTGGTCATTCTCCAGCGAGCTGGACTACGCCGCCGCAGCCCCGTACGCACTCGTGCTGGTGGTGCTCGCCATCCCAGTGACACTCGTGCTCTTCCGGCAGTCGACGAAGGTGGCCGCGCTATGACGACCATTCTTGAGGTCAAGGGACTCGCCAAGTCGTTCCACGCCAACACGGTGCTGCACGACATCGACCTCGACCTGCAGTCGGGTACGACGACCGCCGTCGTCGGATCGTCGGGTTGCGGCAAGACCACGCTGCTGCGGCTCATCGCCGGATTCGAGGCACCGGACGCCGGAACGATCACGATCGACGGACGGCAGGTGGCCAGCCCGGAAAGTGCTGTGGCACCGCATCGTCGGGGCGTCGGCTACGTTGCGCAGGACGGTGCGCTGTTCCCACACCTGACCGTCGGACAGAACATCGCCTACGGATTGCGCGGTACCGCCCGCGGCGAGGTCCGTGCCCGCGTCAGTGAACTTCTCGAAACCGTATCCCTTGACGCGTCATACGCGTCGCGCCGGCCGCATCAACTCTCCGGGGGCCAACAGCAGCGCGTCGCGCTGGCGCGTGCACTGGCGCGACACCCGGTGCTGATGCTGCTCGACGAACCGTTCAGCGCACTCGACACCGGGTTGCGCGCATCGACCCGTAAGGCGGTTGCCCGTCTCCTCACGAACGCGGGCGTGACAACGCTATTGGTGACTCACGACCAGGAAGAGGCCATGTCGATCGCGGACCAGGTGGCGGTCATGCGTGACGGGCGTTTCACGCAGGTCGGTAGCCCGCAGCAGGTATACCGGCACCCCATCGACCGGTTCACGGCCGAATTTCTGGGCGATTGCATTTCACTTCCCTGCACGGTCGCATCGGGTGTCGCCGACTGTGCGCTCGGCCGAATACCCGTGCAGGGATCTACTGCCGACGGGCCGGCCACCCTCGTATTGCGGCCCGAACAGCTTGTCGCGACGGTGGTTTCCGACAGTGAACGACTCGACGGCGTCGGAACGGTGATCGCCACCGATTTCCTGGGCCACGACGTGCTGTTGACCATCGATCCAGCCGGTGACACCGCCCCGATCATCGTGCGCCAGCACAGCCTGAACCCGCCTCCCATCGACGCCAAGGTGCGGATCGAGGTGTTGGGCAACGGGGTTGTGCTCACATGAGCCGGCTCCTCGACCACCTTCGCGCCCACGGCGAGAACGTGGCGGTGCTCACGGACAGCCAGCAGCTGTCGTACCACCAACTCACCGACACCGTGACCGACGGAGCGCGAGAGCTCGCCGGGCCTCGTCGCCTGGTACTGATCGAAACCCGCAACGACTTGGGCACTTTGGTGCACTACGTGGCGGCGATGGCGGCCGGGCACGTGGTCCTGCCTGTCGCCGCCGGACGCGACCACACCGCAATTCTGCAGACGTATGAGCCCGACGTCGTCATCGACGCCAACGGGATTCAACATCGCGATCAACGCGGACGCCACCGCCTGCACCCCGACCTCGCCCTGTTGTTGTCCACCTCGGGCAGCACCGGCTCACCGAAGCTGGTGCGGCTGTCGCACCGCAATCTGGCCACCAACACCGCCGCTATCGCCGAATACCTCGACATCCGCGAAACCGACAGGGCAGCAACCACCCTGCCGATTTCGTACTGCTATGGCCTTTCGGTGATCCACAGCCATCTGCTCCGCGGTGCCGGCTTGATCCTCACCGATCACTCGGTCGTCGACGACGAGTTCTGGGAGCTGTTCCGCCGGCATCGGGGCACTGCGTTCGCCGGCGTGCCCTACACCTTTGAGATGCTCGAGCGCATCGGCCCAGAGGCCTTGGATCTACCGCATCTGCGCTACGTCACCCAGGCCGGCGGGCGGATGCCACCCGAGCGCGTGCAGCTGTTCGCGGAGCTGGGCCGGCAGCAGGGCTGGGACTTGTACGTGATGTACGGGGCGACGGAAGCCACCGCCCGAATGGCCTATCTTCCACCGCATCTCGCCTCGTCGCACCCGGCCGCGATCGGC
The DNA here is from genome assembly GCA_035634855.1 of Mycobacterium sp. Lineage (GTDB taxonomy): Bacteria > Actinomycetota > Actinomycetes > Mycobacteriales > Mycobacteriaceae > Mycobacterium. The sequence continues at coordinate 14,784 of DASQCE010000029.1, read as the reverse complement.
AGACCGGTCGCAGGTGGAACGTTCACCATCGAACCGCGCGACGCATGGGATGGCGAGGGTGTCGGCGAGCTGGTGTACCGCGGCCCAAACGTGATGATGGGATACGCACACCGTGCCGCCGACCTCGCGGTCGGCAAGGCCGTCGACGCTTTGCACACCGGAGACATCGCCCGCCGCGGCCCCGATGGACTGTACGAAGTGATCGGGCGCAGCAGCCGTTTCGTCAAGATGTACGGATTGCGGATCGACCTCCAAGGCGTCGAGGCGGCACTGCGTGACCACGGTGTGATGGCGTTCTGCACAGACGTCGACGACCGCCTCGCGGTGGCGGTTACCGGTCACGACGAGGCTGAGGTTCAACGGATCGCCGCAGCTGCTGCCGGCGTCCCGGCCGGCGCCGTTCATGCCATCTCGGTCGAGGAATTGCCGATGCTGCCGTCCGGCAAGGCGCACTACCAGGCCGTGCGCGATCTGATAAGTGCATCGACCGGCGCGCCCACCGTGGTTGGCCTGCGTGAGCTGTTCGCCGATGTGCTGCAGATCGACGCCGATGGCATCGATCCCGACGCCAGCTTCGTCGACCTCGGCGGCAATTCGCTGTGCTACGTGACGATGTCGGTCCGGCTGGAACGCGCGCTGGGCCGGCTGCCCGCAGACTGGCAGCGGCTCCCGCTGCGGGACCTGGAAGCCATGCCCAAGCCGGCGCGACGGTGGTGGCCGTGGTGGGGTGCGACGCTGGAGACCAGCGTCGCCCTGCGCGCCGTCGCGATCGTGCTCATCGTCGGATCACACGCCGGATTGTACGAACTGTGGGGCGGCGCGCACGTGCTGCTCGGCATTGCGGGCTACAACTTCGGCCGGTTCTGCCTCACGCCGGTGCCCCGCACATGTCGGGTGCGGCACCTGCGTAGCACGATCGCCTGGATCGCGGGACCGGCGGTGGCGTGGATCGCGATCGCACTGATGATCACCGACGACTATGCCCCCGCGAATCTGTTGCTGGCCAACAAGTTCCTCGGCCCGCACGACAGCATGACCGCCGGTCGGCTGTGGTTCGTCGAAGTGCTGGTGTGGATTCTGGTGGCGCTGGTTGCGCTGTGTTGGCTGCCGGTCATGGACAGGGTGGAACGGCACCGGCCCTTCACCATGGCGTTGGCGTTCCTGACCGCAGGACTGGCGCTGCGGTACGACATCCTTGGACTGCATTTGGGCAACGACGCATGGTTCACACTGCTGGCGTTCTGGTTCTTCGCGGTCGGCTGGTCCGCAGCCAAGGCATCGACCACGCTGCAGCGCGCGGCGGTGACGGTCGTGCTGATCATCGGCCTGCACGGCTACTTCGACCGCACCGAACGAGAAATGGTGGTGTTGGCCGGGTTTGCACTGCTGATCTGGCTGCCAGCGCTGCGCTGCCCACCCGCGGCCACCGTCGTCGCAGGCGTCGTCGCGGAGGCGTCGCTGTTTATCTACCTCACCCACTACCAGGTCTATCCGCTGTTCGGTGGCCATCCGCTGCTGGGTGTCGTCGCATCCGTGTTCGTCGGGGTGCTGCTGACCCAACTGGTATCGGTGCTGCGATCGCGGCTTCGTGGGCCAAAGCGCTCGCCGAGACTACGGTATATGACACAAATCGGGCCTATTTCGTCATAACCCGTACTCTCGCCGCTTAGCGCTGTGCGATGAGTCCTTCTTGCGTCATCGTGGCCGCGATGGCACCGTCGGCGCGGATCCAACTGGCGGTGACGACCCCGCGCCCGCGCGCCGCGGCCGGCGACCGGCACTCCAGCAGGTTCCATTCGTCGGCCCGGACGCGACGGTGGAACCAGATCGACGAATCGGTGGTGCCGCTGCGATGGGTGCGGGCCTTCATCGAATGCCCGTGCACCTGTAGTGCGGGATCGATCATGTAGACGTCGGTGACGTACGCCGCGACCAACGTGTGCGCCGCTGGATCGTCGGGCAGTGGAACCGTTGCCCGCCACCACAATCGCCGCACGAACTCGCCGGTCGAGGTGTCGTCGGTGATCCTGATGTCGATCTCGTCCAACGGCATCGACGGCGCAGGCCCTGCAGGGCCCGTGCGGGGCAGCGAGTCGGGATCGCCAGGCATGTCGGGCCGGTGCCCGTGTTCGGGGCCGGGCAGCTCGGCGGCGAACGACACCGTGGCCGTCGTCAGCATGCGCCCGTCCTGGCTCGAGTCGACGCGGCGCGCGGCAGCGGTCCTGCCGTCGAACACCCGCGTCACCGTGTACTCGATGGGGTCGCCGGCTTCGCCACCGCGCAGGAACTGCAGGTGCAAATTGGTCGGCGGCCGGTCGGCGTCGACGGTGTGGCGCGCGGCGGCCAGGCTCTGAGCGACGAATTGCCCACCGTATGCACGCTTTCCGGCTGGCCCGCTTGCGGGCCCGATCCATGTATCGGCGTCAGCGCCCGGCGCCACGTCGAGCAGCTTCAGCAGCGCGCTCATGCCACGGTACCCGAATCCGTGAGACGGTCGATTTCGTCCGGAGTCATCCCCAGCCACTCGCCAAGCACCCCGGCGGTGTCGTCGCCGAGCGCCGGTGCGGCGACGGCGGGCGGGTACGCGCCGTCAATCTCCAATGGCAGACCCGGCGCCAGGTACTGCCCGACCCTGGGCTGGTCGAGCGGGGTGAACATCGGGTTGGCGGTCACCCGGTCGTCGGAGGCCGTTTCGGCGAAGGTGCGGTATCGGTCCCACAGCACGGAGGTGGCCGAAAGCGCCGCGGTGATCTCGTCGGCACTGTGTTGTGAGAACCACTCGGTGAACAAGCCGGACAGCGCGTCGCGGTGGCGGTACCGCTCGCCCTCATCGGTGAAGTCTGCGTCAAGTGTGTCAGCAAGCGCTGCAACGGCTTTCGTCGTCCCGGTGAGTTCGGTCAGGCCGCGGAAGTGCCGTCCCGTCAGTGCGACGATCATGAACGACACCCCGTCACTGCTGGTGAAGTCCTGGCCGTACTGGCCGTACACCGAGTTGCCGATACGCTGCCGCGCGGTGCCGTTCACCATCACCTCGGTGAAGAAGCTGAGGTTGCCCGCGGTGGCCAGCGCCACGTTTTCCAGCGGAATGCCGATCCGCTGGCCCTGACCGGTCGCGTCGCGGTGCCGCAGCGCGGCGACGACAGCCAGCGCCGCGTAGAGGCCGCACGCGACATCCCACGCGGGCAGAACATGATTGACCGGAGTGGCGAGCTCAGCGGGCCCCGTCACCATCGGAAATCCGATCCCCGCGTTGACGGTGTAATCCACCCCGGTGCCGCCGTCAGCCCGGCCGGACACCTCGACGTGAATCAGGTCGGGCCGCAACCGAGTGAGCGTGTCATACGAATGCCATTGCCGTCCTGCGACATTCGTGATCAATACGCCGCTGTCGGCGATCAGCCGCTGCACCAGGTCCTGGCCTTCCTGCGAGCGCAAGTCGGCCGCCACGGAGCGCTTGCCTTTGTTCAGGCCCGCCCAATAGATGCTCTCGCCGTCGTCGGTGACCGGCCACCGGCGGTAGTCGGCGGCACCGCCGATCGGGTCGACGCGGATCACCTCGGCCCCGAGTTGGCCCAGCGTCATCCCCGCCAACGGCACCGCGACGAAACTCGAGATCTCGACGATCCGCACCCCGGCCAGCGGCCGAGTCGCATCGGGTTTACCAATCATTCGGCTAAGTGTAGGTACTGGGTAGCCGTTGACTCTTATAGCCGATCACCTGGGATTACTACATCGCGGCGGCCATCGCGATATGGCCCTCGTAACCGAACGATTCCGCCATCGCCCGATATCGATCCACCAACTCCCGGTAGGTGGACTCGTCGCCCTGCGCATGTGCGAGCACCGCCCGCAACCGCAGCACGACCACATCGAATACGACAACTCCCGAACTGGTGGATACGGCGGCGAGCCGCGCAATCGCGGTCTTCGCATCGACCAGATCGGAATCAGTGCCGCGCCGTAGCAGCGACTCCACCAGCACCATCACGGCCAGCCCGAAGTACGCGATCGCACCCGCGCCGAGTTCCGCGTTTACATAGGGCCGGGAAAGTTCGATGGCACCGTCGAGATCTCCGGACCTGGCTTTCTGCCTTGCGAGCTCAACGTCGATAAACGGCAATACCGGATGGCTGAAACGCTCGCGCAGAGTGTCGCCGCGGACCTTCGCCAGAAGGTCAACGCCGGCATCACGCTCGGGACCATCCTGATACAGGAGCGCGATGCCTCGTACGTTTTCTGCCATGATCAGCGCGAGGTCGTCGCCGGACTCGTGTGCGGCCGCAAGCGCCTCGGCGGTTTCGCGCAGGGCGGTCGCATCGGATCGCACCACCCCATAAGGTATCGCGGTGATGTAGGCGTAGAAGACCACACCCGCCAGCGTCATCCCGCCAAGTGTTCGGGCCATCGCGATGGCTTGGCGTACATCGTCTTTCCCGGCTGGAACACCAGACCACCATCGGGCTTGGCCACGCATGATGAGGGCTATCGACAACGGTGATCCGACGATCAGGTTCCCTCGCCTAGCGTCGCCGTCGGCAAGATCTATGACGCGCTGCGCCAATCGCAGAACTTCCTCGTTCTCTGAGCACTGCAACTTGGTGGCAAGCGCCGCGAAGGACAGTCCAACGGTCAACTCGGGGTCGTCGATCGCCTCGAGCAGCCGAGTGTGCTCGGAGGCAAGTTGAGATGCCTCCCGGTAGCGGGCGTTCGTGAAAAGCTCCATCAGAAGACCAGACATCCCTACTGCCAGCGAGCGCTTGTCGCCGGCCGCTTCGCAAAGCTCGCGCAGTTCGTCGAAGCCGGTGTCGGCGCCACTGCCGCCGACACGCCACGCACTTCCACTGAGCAGTGTGCGCGGGGCGATGCGCATCGCCGTGCGATCCGGTGCATCTTCAGGCAATCGATCGGCAACCTGGCATGCTCTTCGCCAGCTTGCCTGCGCAGCAGCGATGTCGCGGTTGGTCAACCATGTCCCGGCCCGCATATGCCACGCATATGCAGCGCGCAGATCTTCCGCAGCGTCCAGGTGCTCGGCAATCAGCGCCGCGTTCTCGTCTGCGGAACCGGGATCGCCTCGCTCGATCACTTCCGCCAGGCGCCGGTGCAACGTTGCGCGATCCGCTTTCAGCTGCGACTTATAGGCGACGGTTCGAATCAACGGATGGTGGAATGCATATTCTGCGCGTGGGGTGAACCTCACCTGATCGATCAGTTCCGCCTGCACCAATTCGGTCAGCGCGATATCACCGACCAACTCGGCAGGCAGGTCGGCGTCAAACCGCAATCCGATCACGGCCGCCGCATTCAGCGTCTGTTTGGCGACTCCATCCAGTCGGTCGATGCGGGCCGCGATCGCCGCTTGCAGCGTGGCCGGCACGCTCACCTCGGTGGGCCGACCGGGGCAGACATATGCTCCGCGTCGACCATGCAGTATCTCGCGGTCAGCGAGATCACGGACGATCTCCTGTGCGAAAAACGGATTACCGGCGGCGCGCTCGGCGATCTGCCCGGTCAATCCGGCCGCCGACGTGTCCGGCCCCAACAACTCGCCGATGAGGGCCGCCGATTCCGAATCATTCAGGGGCGCAAGAGTGATCATCTGCGCGCCCGGCGTCCTGCTGAGCGCCCCGCAGTAATCAGGCCGGTACGTGACCAACACCAGCGAATGGGTCTGCGGGATGACTGGCAGGAAATCCGCAACCATCGACTCGCTCACCTGATCGATCCAGTGCGCATCCTCGATGACGTAGACCGCCGGCGTTGACCGCGCCAACGAGGCCCCGTTGACGAGCGCTGTAAGTCGACGACGGCGAGCGTCGGGTGCAATATCGGGGGGCGAGACCATGGGGTCGCGGATGCCGAGCAGGTCCTCCAGGAGAAGTAGATCCTCGCCCTGTGGACCAACGACTTGTGAGCGCAGTCGCGCACGCGCCGCTTCGTCGTCGGCCAGCTCATGCAGCCCGAATGCGGCACGTAGCAGCCGGGCTACCGCTTGGAACGGAATCTCGCTGGCATGAGACTCACAGAATGTCCAAAACACCGGTACGCCACGGCTGGCCGCGAGTGCCGTCGTTTCGGCGACGATGCGACTTTTGCCGATTCCCGGGGGACCCACCACATCGATGACGCTGCCGTGGCCGTCGATGGACCGCTCCAGCACCCCTTCCACCGCCGCCATCTCCCAGCGCCTGCCAACCAACGTCGTTGCCACGCGCCCGCTGATTCCGTGGTGCGGTCCGATTCCCAGCAGTCGCCTCGCGTGAATCGGCGTCGCAAAGCCCTTGATGTGCAGTGTCTCTACCTCACCGAGCACCGCGGAATTGACTACCAGTCGCGCCGTCGACTCGCTGAGCGTGACGCCGCCAGGTGGTGCGACGGATTCCATCCGCTGGGCCATCCCCACTTGCTCACCGATTGCGGTGTAGCCCAATGGTCCCGAACCGATCTCACCAACGATGACCTCACCTGAGTTCAGTCCGATCCGCAGCTTCAACGTGACCGCGTCGGATCGCTCAACTTCTGCCGCGAGCGCCTCCGTCTCCTTCTGGATGTCCAGCGCAGCCAAGCATGCACGGATTGCGTGATCCTCGAGCGCAATCGGCGCCCCGAACACCGCCATGATGCCGTCGCCGGTGAACTTGTCGACGGTGCCGCCGTAGCGCTGGACCACAGCCGCGGAACTCTCGACCAGAGTCGTCATGATCTCGCGCAGCCGCTCCGCGCCCAGCGCGGCCGCCACCTCCATAGAGCCCACGACGTCGGCGAACAGCACGGTCACCTGTTTGAACTCGGCATGGCTCTCCCGCGCAGAAAGTGGGGATCCGCAAGCGTCGCAGAACTTGGCGCCTGCGCGAGAGGCTTCGGCGCCGCAAGACGTGCACACAAGTCCGGCTGCAGTCACGCCAGCCCTCCCCCGTCGGTCCGGCTAAGCATAAAACCGCACTTGCCGAGGTGAGGGGTTATTGACGCCCGCGCTCAGCGGGCGAGCTTCACGGCTGCGGCCTCGATCGTGTCTTCTGACAGCAACACTTCTAGCGCCGCATCGCCCAGCGGGATGAAGCTGTCCTTGCTGGCCACGCGCTCCACAACCCCGGTGTAGCCGTGCTCGAGCAACTCAGCGAGCACGCCTTCGCCGACCCCGCCCGTCGCGCGGGTCTCGTCGACGATCAGCACACGTCCAGTCGCGCCGCCCTCGCGAATCATGTCGTCCACCGGCAGTGGAGCCAGCCACCGCAGGTCTACGACGCGCGCGCTGATGCCCAGAGATCTCAGTCGGCGGGCCACCCGCAGGCTCATCCGCAGCCCGTTGCCGAACGTCAGGATCGTCAGATCCGTCCCGTCGCCGTAGGTGCGCGCACGGCCGATCTGCACCCCGGCCTCCGGATAGGCCGCAAGCCAGCCGTCGTCGCCCTCGTCGTGTAGATCGCGCGTGTGGTAGAGCGCGATCGGTTCGAGGAAGACGCACACCACACCCGCCGCGTTCGCCGCGGCGGCGCAGGTGTGAAGCATTGCCGCGGCATCGTCGGGGCGCGCCGGGGATGCGATCACAACTCCGGGGATGTCGCGGATCGCGGCAATCGAGTCATCGTTGTGAAAGTGGCCGCCGAAGCCCTTTTGATATCCGTACCCGGCCACCCGGACCACCATCGGATTGCGGTATTGCCGATTGGAGAAGAACTGCAGCGTCGCACCCTCGCCGCGAATCTGGTCCGCGGCGTTGTGAAAGTAGGCCAGGTACTGGATCTCGGGGATCGGCAGCAGCCCGGACACCCCGGCGCCGAGCGCGAGGCCAAGGATCGACTGCTCGTCGAGCAGGGTGTCGAACACCCGCGCCGAACTGGTCTTGCCGCGAAGGCCACGGGTGACGCCATATACACCACCCTTGCGGGCGACGTCCTCGCCGAAGATCATCGCCTCCGGGTAGCGGTCCAGGATGTCGTGCAGCGCACGATTGATCGCGAGCGCAAGCGTCAACGGTGCATCCGGCTCGCCGGACCTCACCGCCGCGGCCAGGGACGCGGGGGACGCGGCGACGGCCTCCTCCAGGCCGTCCTGCAGTGGCTTCATCACCGCTGCCGCGCCGTCGAGCTGTGGCAGATTCCCGACCTCACCCGCGAGCCCAATGACGTTGGTGCGCTTCGCCTCATAACGGTCAAGCACCTGCCCGGGAGTCAGCACACCAGCATCGATCAACGCTTTCCCGGTGCACAGCACCGGATCCCGGTCGAAATCGGCGGCAATGTCGTCGGGGCGGCGATAGGCGGGTTCGTAATCCGAACCGGCATGTCCCATCAGCCGCACCATCCGCAGATGCAGGAATGCAGGGCTACGGTGTACACGCACCCAAGAGGCGGCGGCGGCCGCGGCGTCGAACGTCGCCGCAACGTCGGAGCCGTCGGCGTCGAAATACCGCAGCCCGTCACGGTTTCCGTAGGTGTGTTCGATCCATCCCCTGGGTGTTTTGACGCTGATGCCGATCCCGTTGTCCTCGCAGACGAATAACAACGGCATCGGCACACCTTGATACGCCGAGTGCAGCGCAGCGTTGATGGCGCCGACCGCGGTGGAGTGGTTCACCGACGCGTCGCCGAAGCTGCACACCGTGATCGCGTCGTCGGGCCATGGACAGGCCACGCCCAGCTTTCTGCTACGCGCGATCGAGAAGGCAACGCCGATGGCCCGCGGAAGGTGCGATGCGATGGTCGAGGTCTGCGGAATGATGTTCAGGTCGTGGCGGCCGAACACCTTGTGCCGCCCGCCTGCGATCGGTTCCTCGGTGGCCGCCACCATCCCCAGAAGCACGTCGCGCAACGGGTCTCTGCCGCCGACCTGGGCGGCGCGGGCGAGGAAGAACCCACCGGAGCGGTAGTGCAGCAACGCGGGATCGGTGGGCCGTAGCGCGGCCGCCACCGCCGCATTGCCCTCATGCCCCGACGAGCCGATGGTGTAGTAGCCCTTGCCCTGTGACCGCAACCAGCGGGCGGCCAGATCGAGATGGCGGTTGCCGAGTTCGGCGTCGAACACCGCCAAGCACTGGCCCACGGTCAGCGATGAACCGTCGCGCAACGCATCGTCGGGCGAGTGCTCCCCCGCCGATCCGACCAGTGCGGAGACGGTAGTGGTGAAATGCTCATCGATCGATTCGGCCAACCGGACTCCTGGACTAGGGACTTATTGTCGGGCGTACCAAGACGTTTCGGACGAACGCCACGATCTGCGCGGCACCGGCGCGCTCGGGGTCCTGATCAGGGTCGTAGATCGCGAGACTGCCGCCGACACATGACAGGGGTCCGGCGAACAGCGCCATGACGAGGTCGGTGAGCTGGTCCCACGTCAGGCCGCCGGGTTCGTCGTCGACGTCGGGCAGGCCCTGGGCCGGGAACTCGACAGGATCGAGCACGTCGAGGTCGATGTGCAACCACCACCGGTCCACGTGGCGGGACAGCTGCTCGATTGCCTGGCGTCCGGTGCCTGCTGGATCATCCGCGACTTCCGCGAGCGGGGCCAGCCACACCCGGGAATCGGCGAGCGTGCCGACGTTGAACTGCCGCCGCCACTCGTCATCGCGCGGACCGAGGATCACAAGCTGTTCAGGCCGCAGCGCGGGCAGGCGGTCGCCCAGCTCGCCGGTCAGCAGTCGGCCGGTCAACCCGAGCAGCAGCCCGATCTCGGTGTTGGCCGCCTCGCCATCCTCGGACACGTCCAGAGGCATGGTGTCTTCATGGCCGTCGATGAACACCAGCCCCACGTCGCCGACGTGGTCGCGCAGGCCGGTCACGATGCCAAGCAGGGTCGAGCAGTCGCCGCCGTAGACGAACGGGAACCGGCGCGCACCCACCACTTCCCCTACCTTGCAGTTGAGGGCATCGGTCATGGCCAGCAGCGCTCGTTCGTTGATAAGGCTCGTCGACGGGCCACGGGCCGGATCCGGATCGGGCAGTACCAGGTCGTCGTCGTCGATCACATGGTGGTGGTCGAAGGCATCGCGCAGGCCGGCGTCGCGCAGCGCACCCGCCGCGCGGGCTTGATGTCCGGCACGCCCATAGCCGTCGAACGGAACCCCGATCAATTCGATGTCGGAGATTGTCTCGCTCCTCACGTCCGCGCTATCTCGCTCAGCTCCCGATGACCAGGGCGCTGCCACCGGATCCGGTCAACAACACGCCACGGTCAGCATCGATGCTCACACCCCGAACATAGGTCGAATAGGGCGTGGAGCACACCCCGCGCAACGAAGCCGTCACTTCGGGCGCGAGCTCGACGGGGATCAAATGAGTTCGATGGCGTCGGCGATCGAATCCAGCACGCGGCCTGGACGGAACGGATACCGCTCGATGTCAGCGACGGTGGTTGATCCGGTGAGCACCAGGATCGTGTCCAAGCCGGCCTCGATGCCGGCCACGACGTCAGTATCCATCCGGTCGCCCACCATCATGGTGCTCTCCGAGTGCGCCTCGATCCGGTTGAGCGCGCTGCGGAACATCATCGGGTTCGGCTTGCCGACGAAGTACGGTTCGCGGCCGGTGGCCTTGGTGATCATCGCCGCGACCGACCCGGTGGCGGGCATCGGACCCTCCGCCGACGGACCGGTGACGTCCGGGTTGGTGGCGATGAACCGCGCGCCGCCGAGGATCAGTCGAATGGCCTTGGTGATGGCGGTGAACGAATACGTCCGAGTCTCGCCGAGCACGACGAAGTCGGGGTCAACATCGGTCAGCGTGTAGCCGACCTCGTGCAGCGGGGTGGTGAGACCGGCCTCGCCGATGACATACGCCGACCCGCCAGGCAGCTGATTGTTGAGGAACGACGCGGTGGCCAGGGCAGAGGTCCAGATCGAGGCCTCGGGCACGCTGAGGCCGGAGCGAGCCAGCCGGGCGGAAAGGTCACGGGGGGTGAAGATCGAGTTGTTCGTCAGCACCAGAAACGGCCGCTCCCGCTCCACCAGCCGCTGCAGAAATTCGGTGGCACCGGGAAGGGCGTGTTCCTCGCGTACGAGCACGCCGTCCATATCGGTGAGCCAGCACTTCGGTGTTGAGCGCACGGGTCCAGCCTAGGCTGGTCCGCATGAGTGGGACGTCGATACGACGAGCCGCGACGGCCGACCTGACCGAGATTCGACAGTTGATCGACGACGCATATTCGAAGTACATCGAGCGCATCGGCCGGCCTCCGGCCCCAATGAACGCCGACTACGCCGCCGCGCTCGAGCATTCCCGGGTGTGGGTGCTCGAAAGCGGCCAAGCCATTGTCGGCGCGCTTGTGACGGAGGACCGCGGCGACCACCTTCTGCTGGAGACGATCGCGGTCGCGCCCGCCGCCCAGGGCAGCGGCCATGGTCGGCAGCTGCTTGACCGCGCGGAGCGCGATGCGGCCGAACTCGGATTCTCCGAGGTGCGGCTGTACACAAACGAAGCGATGACGGAGAACCTGTCCTTCTATCCCCGACATGGGTACCACGAAACGGGCCGCGCACTGCAGGACGGCTTCCGGCGCGTCTTCTTCTCAAAGACAGTAGGCAACGACCATGTCGGCGACCTGCCCGACGGGGACCGTCGTGACCACCTCGAGAGTGGCGGCCTCCCGCAATAGCGGTTCAACCGTCTCGAGGTATTCGAGTGTCTCGGCGATCTGCGCCGGATCCTTGCCGTACGGATTGGAGGTTCGCGTCCTCAGCCGCTCGACGAGCACCTCGGCCGGGGCGCTGAGCAACACGATGTGGTCGAAAGCGGATAGAACACAACCTGATTGCGCGTCGTGCCCGATACGATCAACGGGCCGCCTTCGGCCAGCAGAGCGGCGATGCGGTCCTCCCACCACAGCCGCTCACGTCGACGGTTTCGTGGTAGTCGCCGTCGTCGGTGTCGACGGTGCGATAGTCACGCCGCGCCAGCTCCTGCAGCAACGACGACTTGCCGACACCCGACATCCCGGTGATCAGTACCCGCGCCACATTGTCATTGTTGCGGGTCGTGACTCGATCCCGGCGAGCCGAGCGGCTGAGTGGTCGCCGTATCTGCGGCGCCGGCGCCGGCCGGAACCGGCGTTCTGGGTTGCGGTTTCAGGAACTGATAGTCGCCGCGGGGGTAGACGACTTGCGGCCACCAGAACCACCGGCCCAGCATGGTTGCGATCGACGGCATCAGGAAGGAGCGCACCACGAGGGTGTCGACCAACAGGCCGATGGCGATGGTGGACCCCATCTGGGCCAGCACGATCAGCTTGCTGAACATCATCGACGCCATGGTGGCGGCGAACACCAGACCCGCAGAGGTGACCACACCACCGGTACCGGCCATCGACCGGATGATGCCGGTCTTCAGTCCGGCATGGATCTCGTCCTTGAACCGGGACACCAGCAGCAGGTTGTAGTCCGATCCCACCGCCAACAAAATGATGACCGACATCAACATGACGAGCCAGTGCACTTTGATGCCGAAGAGGTCCTGCCACAGCAGCACCGAGATACCGAATGACGCGGCGATCGAGCTGGCAGCCGTGGCGACGATGACCAGTGCTGCCACCGCACTTCGCGTCAGGATGAGCATGATCATGAAGATCAGCGTCAGCGCTGAGACCACGGCGATCATCAGGTCGTACTTCGCGCCGTCAGCCATGTCTTTGTAGGTGGCGGCCACGCCACCCAGGTAGACCTTGGCATCTGAGAGGGACGACATCTTCAAGCCGTCCTGCGCAGCTTTTCTTTCCGAATCGACCCGGGCAATGCCCTCCGGTGTCGCGGGGTCGGTCTCGTGGGTGATGAACATGCGGGCGGACTTGCCGTCCGGCGACAGGAACATCGTCAGACCGCGCTTGAAGTCGGGGTTCTGAAAAGCCTCCGGGGGCAGGTAGAACAGGTCGTTGTTCTTGGCCTGATCGAAGCTCTGCCCCATCGCGAGGGCGGTGTCGTTGGAGGCCTGCTGCTGGTCGTACAGGGCCTTCTGCGAGTTGTACGTCGCCAGCGACAGGTCCCTGCTGACCTTCATCGACGCGATCGTTTGTGGAAGGAGTGCGGTCAGCTTCGGAGCGAGGTCCGCCAGCTTGTCGGTGTTGACCTGCACCGCACCCGTCTGGTCGGTCACTTGGTCTATCCCATCGAGGGCATCAAACAGCGACCGTGTTGCGGCGCACAGGGGGATGTCGAAGCAATGCGGTTCCCAGTAGAAGAAGTTGCGCAAGGGCCGGAACTGGTCATCGAAGTTCGCGATGTTGTCTCGTAGTTCTTCGGTGGTTTCGAGTAGGGCCTGCGACTTGGCCGCCGAGTCCTGTGTGAGCTTGGTTTGCTCGAGGGAGAGTTGGTACTGCTTCTCCAAGATGTCGATCGAGACGTTCGTCGCTTCGATCGTTTTGAGCTGATTGGCCAATTGATCCCGCTGGAACGGCAGGTTCATGTTGCTGGTCTGCCCCTGGATGCTCGTCTGGAACGGTATCGAGCTGTGCTGGATCGGAATTCCCAACGGCGTGGTGATGTTCTGGACCATCGCGATGCCCTCGGTGTGTAGGACATTTCGTGCGACCGTGTTCAGGACCAGCATGTCGCCGGGATTGCGCATGTCGTGGTTGGCCTCGATCATGAGGATATCGGGGTTCATCCTGGCCTGCGTGAAATGCCGGTCGGCGGCGGCGAACCCGACATTGACCGGGGCGTCCTTCGGCAGGTAGTAGCGGTCGTTGTAGGCCGGCTTGTATCCAGGAATGGCAACGATGCCGATGAGCACAACAAACAGGCTTGCCACGAAAATGGGGGCGGGCCAACGCACTACCGCGGTGCCGACTTTCCGCCAGAATCGGCTCTGGGGCGGCCTTTTGGATTCATAGAGCCCAACTCGGCTGCCGAGAAACAGCACGGCCGGTCCGAGCGTGACCGAGATCGCCACGACCACGACCATGCCGATCGCGACAGGAGCGCCCATGGTGCTGAAGTAAGGCAGCCGCGCGAAACTGAGGCAGTACGTGGCCCCGGCGATCGTCAGGCCCGAGCCCACGATGACGGGTGCGACGGACTTGAAGGTGGCGTAGTAGGAGTCGTCCTTGTCCAGACCCATGCCGCGATCTTCACGGTAGCGGCCGAAGGTGAAGATGCCGTAGTCGGTGGCCGCCGCGATCGCCAGCATCGTCAGGATGTTCCCGGCGAACGTCGTCAGCCCGAACACGTTGTGGACGGCGAGAACTGAAATGACTCCGCGCGCGGTCAGCAACCCGATAAAAGTCAGGAAGAGCTGGACCAGCGTGGTTCTGATCGAGCGGTAGACGACCAGCAGCATGCCCGCGATCGCGATGAGGGTTATCAAGGTGATCTGACCCAGGCTGGCATTGCCGATGACATGCAGATCGTCGGTGAGCGCGGCCGGGCCCGCGACATAGGCCTGCACCCCTGGTGGGGCCTTCGTGTCCGCGATGACCTTCCGAACCGCCTGCACACCTTCGTTGGCCAGGGTCTGGCCCTGTTCGCCGGCCAGGTTCAGCATGACGTAGGACGCCTTGCCGTCGGCGCTCTGCGCCCCGGCCGCGGTCAACGTATCGCCCCAGAAGTCCTGGATGTGCTGGATGTGCGCAGGATCCTGTTGCAGCTTGCGGATGATCTCGTTGTAGTAGTCGTGCGCGTCAGGCCCGAGGGGCCGCTGGCCCTCGATCACGACCATGATCGTGCTGTTGGAGTTGAATTCCTTGAAGTTGGCGCCCATCAGCTTCATTGCCTGCATCGACGGTGCGTCCTCGGGAGCCATCGGCGCCGAGTGCAACTCACCGACCACTTCCAGCTGGGGTGCGACCACGTTCACGATGACC
>DASQCE010000028.1:0-7665 GCA_035634855.1 Mycobacterium sp. | reverse complement strand
CCGCCACAACGCCGTCGACAAGGTGATCGGCTGGGCCCTGGAAGCCGACCGCATCCCGCTCACCGGAACCGTGCTGCTGGTCAGCGGGCGCGCGTCGTTCGAACTCACCCAGAAGGCGGTGATGGCGGGGATCCCGGTGCTGGCCGCGGTGTCGGCGCCGTCGTCGCTGGCCGTCGACCTGGCCAGCCAGTCCGGGCTCACCCTCGTCGGGTTCCTACGAGGCGACTCAATGAACGTCTACACCCGCCCCGACCGGGTAACCCCGCGCGGGATGTCGGTCACGAAATCCGGGCGTTGATTTCGCCGGACGCGTATCAATCCTCGGCCGCGGCTCGTCGATACGTCGCATCGGACGGCGGATTGCCGCGCGGGCGCCGTTGTGTGGTAAGCGCTTTCGAACCGGAGAATCCGGCAGCCGACCCGGACAGACGCTCCCGGGCGCCAAGCAGCCACCGCGCGCGCTCCACGGTCGAGGTCGTGGAAAGCCGCTACTTCCTCAACCAGGTTCGTCCGGACTCGTGGAGAAACGTGAAAGTGCGGCTATCGCCATGGGTTTCAAACTGGGATCGAAGCTGCTCGACGAGGTTGTCAGTCGAGCGGTGCGACGATGCGTTTGAGTCGATCACGCTGTCCTCGGGTGCGCCGAATACCGTTGTCCGGGAGGGTGAACCAAAGCTGTAGGTCGCGGACGGGCGCTGATGCGCGTGGCGACGGTGCGGCTGATGGCATCCGTGACGGCGTGGGTGGCCTCTTGGAGGAGCATGTGCCCGGCAGTGGGAAGGTGCTCGTGAGCGGCGCCGGGGATGGCACTGGCCAGGTCGCGCGAGTGGGAAGGTGGGGTGAGGAGGTCGACTCCGCCGCTGAGGATGGTCGTCTGAGCGCGGATGGAGGCGAGCGTGGAGGTTTGGTCGTAGGTCCGCAGGCCAGGCAGGAACCCGACGGCGGTGTCGAGGGATCCCGTGGCGACCAGGACATTAGTGAACAGCGCCTTAAGTGTGGAGCGCGCGTGGCCGCCGACCTGGAGGGCCAACGTGGCGCACACAGGCTTGGTAAGCAGCCGAATGGCGCGCTGAGGCGCGACGGCGGCGAGCCCGCACAGCATGTCCGTCGCGGGACTGGCCAGGAGGCGGGCAACGCCGCGCTCAGCGAGTCGGCCGGCAGCCGTCGCCGCGAGGACCAGTCCGTGCGGCTCCACGGGCCGATCAGCCGGAGGCCGGCCAAGGTAGGCGAGGGCGACCATCCCGCCCATCGAGTGTCCAGCGAGGGTGAGTGGGCCGGTCACGCGAAGGGCTGTCAGGACATCGGCGAGGTCTTCGGCGAGTTGCTCTACCGTGTAGGTGCGGTTCGGGGCCGAACCCGACCTGCCATGACCGCGGTGGTCATAGCTGATGATCCGAATCCGGTCGCCCCACTGCCGGGTTAGGTGACGGATCTGGCCAGCCCATGATCCTTTCTCAAGACAAAGGCCGTGCAGGAGCACGACCGTGGCCTCGGCGCGGCTCGGCCCTTGGTCCCGCACTGCCAACTGCACTCCGTCGCGGACGGTGACGATTCGTTCGGTGCACGCGGGGTACCGACGTCCGGTCCGCTCAGCGCGCGGGCGGCTACGTTGGAAACCTGGTGCCCCCACAGAAACCGGGGCGCTGGGTGCCGAGCTTGCTGTAGCCATGACGAAATAGTCATGGATCTGGTAGTGGCTCCGTAATAGTCGGGACGCCAGATTTCACTACTGAACGGCAAGGGTTTCCTACCCGCCGGGTAAGCCCTCCGGGCGTGGTGGCGCTGCCTGCAATCTCCACCCGATCTCCACAAAACCTCCAAGCTCGGACGCAGGTAGTCGCCGAGCATCGAGGCCATGCCAGAAATCCTCATTGCATCGCTGTCGCCGGTCGGCCACATCGCACCGCTGTTGAACGTCGCTCAGGGTCTGGTAGACCGCGGCGACCGTGTCACGGTCCTGGGCTCTGCCGACCACGCCGCCAAGATCCGCAACGTCGGCGCCACCCCGCAGGCCATTCCGCCGGAGGCCGACTTCGACCTGACCAACCTCGACATCGACCTGCCCGGGCGCGCCGACACCTCTGGCATCAAGCGCGTCAACTTCGACATCGTCCGACTGTTCGTGCAGCCGATGCCGCACCAGACCAGGGTGTTGTCCCGGTTGATGGCCCGTACACAGTTCGACGCCATCATCGTCGACGCGGGCTTCTTCGGGATCCTGCCGTTCCTGCTCGGCGACCGCGCGGCCCGCCCGCCGGTGCTGGTCTACACCACAACCCCGTTGATGATCAGCAGCCGCGACACCGCACCGAGCGGCATGGGCCTGCAGCCGTCGTCGAGGGCGCTCGGGCGGCTGCGCAACCGCACGTTGAACCTGCTGTCGCAGAAGGTCTTGCTGCGCCAATCGCAGAACGCTGCCAATTACCTGCTCGATCACATGAACAGCCGCCCGCTGCCGACGTCCATTCTGGATGCCGGGCTGCTCGCGGATCGCTACATCTCGCCGACCGTCCCGGAGTTCGACTATCCGCGTAGCGACCTGCCCGCCCACGTGCGCTACGTCGGCGCCGTCCATCCCACGCCATCGGACGGCTTCCGGCTGCCGCCATGGTGGAACGAACTCGACGGTCATCGACCCGTCGTGCATGTAACCCAGGGCACCATCGACAACGCCGATTTTGGCAGGTTGGTGGAGCCGACGATCGAGGCACTCGGCGGCGAGGACGTCATCGTAGTGGCCACCACCGGCGGCCGCGACGCGTCGCAGCTGAAGGTGGCGCTGCCGACAAATACGTTTGTCGCCGAATACATTCCGCATGACCTGTTGCTGCCCAAGGTCGACGTGATGGTCACCAACGGCGGCTACGGCGCGGTGCAACGCGCACTGTCGATGGGCGTTCCGCTCGTCGTCGCAGGCAACACCGAAGACAAGCCTGAGGTCGCCGCGCGAGTGGCGTGGACCGGCGCAGGCATCAACCTGCGCACCGGAACGCCGACACCGGGCGCGGTGCGGGCCGCGGTGCGCGACGTGCTCAACAACCGCCGCTTCCTGGGTGCCGCTCGCAAGCTCGAGACTGCGTTCGCCCGGCGCGACGGCGTCGCCGAGATCGCGGCACTCGTCGACGAGGTCATCGGTGAACACCGCACGGTGGCGCAGCGATGAGCGCGTGTGCCGACCCCTTCGGCCGCCCACCCGTTGAACCTGCCGAACACGCGAACCGTAGTGAATACAGAAAGTCGCGTAGTCGGCTACTCGCGTGTACCGCCACCATTCGGAGGAGTCTCGAGCCATGGTTACCGAACTGCAGTTCGTCGCGGTAGCGGTCTTCTTGATCTGGGGCCTCGTGGCATCGCTCTGCGGGGTACTGACCGCCGACCCCGACGCGGCGCTGGTTTGGCGCCACCGGGACAGCAAGCCAGAAGCCCCGACGTCGGAGCACGATCACGCCACGGCGGCCTTCGTGTCCGACCACACCGCCGTCGCCTCGGCCAGCCCGCCGATCGACCCGGCGCCGGAGGCGCACGTAACTTAGCCGCCGGGATCGGGGACTAAAAGAGATCAGGACGTGTGAGCGTCGCCGGGCCCGCACATGCCGATAGAAGTCGTCCTCAATTGTTGACGCACGCCGGAACTAGGCGCTCTTATCGCGCCGCTCGGTCCGAGACGGCTTGCGCGGCACGATCGTCGGCAGCACGTTATCCTGCACGGTCTCCTTGGTGACGACCACCTTGGCGACGTCGTCGCGGCTGGGGATGTCGTACATCACCGGCAGCAGGACTTCCTCCATGATCGCGCGCAGGCCGCGGGCACCGGTGCCGCGGTGGATGGCCTGATCGGCGATGGCCTCCAGCGCGTCGTCGGTGAATTCCAGCTCCACGCCGTCCATCTCGAACAGCCGCGTGTACTGCTTGACCAACGCGTTCTTCGGCTTGGACAGGATCTGCACCAGCGAGTCCTTGTCCAGGTTCGTCACTGAGGCCACGACGGGCAGCCGGCCGATGAACTCCGGGATCAGCCCGAACTTGATCAGATCCTCGGGCATCACTTCGGCGAAGTGGTCCTGGGTGTCGATCTCGGCCTTGGAGTGAACCTCGGCGCCGAAGCCGAGACCGCGTTTGCCGACGCGGTCCGAGACGATCTTCTCCAGACCGGCGAACGCGCCCGCAACGATGAACAGCACGTTGGTGGTGTCGATCTGGATGAACTCCTGATGCGGGTGCTTGCGTCCACCCTGCGGAGGCACCGAGGCCTGCGTGCCCTCCAGGATCTTCAGCAGCGCTTGCTGCACACCCTCACCGGAAACGTCGCGGGTGATCGACGGGTTCTCGCTCTTGCGGGCGATCTTGTCGACCTCGTCGATGTAGATGATGCCGGTCTCGGCGCGCTTGACGTCATAATCGGCGGCCTGAATCAGCTTGAGCAGAATGTTCTCGACGTCCTCGCCGACATAGCCCGCCTCGGTCAGCGCGGTGGCGTCGGCGATCGCGAACGGAACGTTGAGCATCTTGGCCAGCGTCTGCGCGAGGTAGGTCTTGCCGCAGCCAGTGGGGCCGAGCATCAGGATGTTGGACTTCGCCAGCTCGACGGGTTCCGCGCGGGAGTCGCGCGTCTTCTCCTGAGCCTGGATGCGCTTGTAATGGTTGTAGACGGCGACGGCCAGCGTGCGTTTGGCAGTGTCCTGACCGATGACGTAGCCCTCGAGGAATTCGCGGATTTCCACGGGCTTGGGCAGCTCGTCAAGCTTGACGTCGTCAGCGTCGGCCAGTTCCTCTTCGATGATCTCGTTGCACAGGTCTATACATTCATCGCAGATATAGACGCCCGGGCCCGCAATGAGCTTTTTGACCTGCTTTTGACTCTTCCCGCAGAACGAGCACTTCAGCAGGTCACCGCCGTCTCCAATGCGCGCCATGGTGGTGGGGTCCTACTTTCTCGCAGTCGGTAATGAAGCTTGTTCACGAGTCATTCTCGGGTGTTGCTCCCGACGCTACCCGTATGTTCCGGCGCGATGCGACCGATAAAGCCGAATCGCGTCGGTGGTATTTATCTGTGTTCGCGCCAACATATCGCCTGACTCGCCCCGCGACCCCGTGCAACCCGTCACTGTGTCCCTGGCGTGTCGCCGCCGTTATCGGACCGAGAGTACCTGCGCCCGGCCGATGAGCGCTTGCGCGAAGGGCGACGGCGAGCGTGTCCGTAGAGTTTGCGATGTGGTGTTCGCTGCGCCCCACGATACCGTGCTGATCTCAGACGGTGGCCTCGCGACCGAATTGGAGGCCCGTGGCCACGATTTGTCTGACGACCTCTGGTCGGCCCGGCTGCTGGTAGACGCACCGGAGGAGATTGTCGCCGTGCACTGCGCATTCTTCCGCGCGGGAGCTTCCATCGCCACGACCGCGAGCTACCAGGCGTCCTTCGACGGGTTCGCTGAGCGCGGAATCCGACGAAACGACGCGACCCGCTTGTTGCGTCGCAGCGTCGAACTGGCGAAAGCCGCCCGCGACGACGTGAGCGGCCTGGGGGCGCCCCCAGCATCGCGAGGGGGACGGTGGGTAGCCGCGTCCGTCGGGCCGTACGGCGCGGCACTGGCCAACGGCGAGGAGTACGTCGGCCGCTACGGCCTTTCGGTCGCGCAACTGACGGACTGGCACCGGCCGCGGCTGGAGATCCTCGCCGACGCCGGCGCCGACGTGATGGCGCTGGAGACGGTGCCCGACGTCGACGAGGCCGAGGCGCTCGTCAGCCTCGTTCACGAGTTCGGTGTTCCGGCGTGGCTGTCCTACACGATCGCCGGAACGACGACGCGCGCAGGGCAGCCGCTCGCCGACGCATTCGCGGTGGCCGCCGACGTGCCGGAAGTCGTTGCGGTGGGGGTGAATTGCTGCGCGCCCGCGGACGTCGAGCACGCGGTCCTGGTGGCCAGGAAGACGACGGGAAAGCCCGTCATCGTCTACTCCAACAGCGGCGAAGAGTGGGACGGCGACCGCCGAACGTGGATCGGAAAGTCAGGCTGGTCGGCCGAACTCGCGCCGCGATGGGCGGCGGCAGGCGCACGCATCATCGGCGGGTGTTGCCGGGTACGGCCAGACGATATTGCGGCTATCGCACGCAACATCGCCGAGAGTTCGGTTGTTGTACACAAGTCGCGAGTGGACCCGTAAACAACCGTGCGCTCGGCGCCAGCTAGGCCGTCTGCGCCGACAGCTTGCGGTACTCCAGGACCGTGTCGATGATCCCGTACTCCTTGGCCTCCTCGGCCGTCAAGATCTTGTCGCGGTCGGTGTCCTTGCGGATGACCGCCGGATCCTTGCCGGTGTGGTGGGCCAGCGTGGTCTCCATCAGCGTGCGCATCCGCTCGATCTCCGCAGCCTGGATCTCCAGATCGGAGAACTGGCCCTGGATCACGCCCGACAGCGCCGGCTGATGGATCAGCACGCGGGCGTTCGGCAACGCAAGCCGCTTGCCCGAGGTGCCCGCGGCCAGCAGCACGGCGGCCGCCGACGCGGCCTGGCCGAGGCACACCGTCTGAATGTCGGCGCGCACGTACTGCATGGTGTCGTAGATCGCCATCAGCGACGTGAACGAGCCGCCGGGCGAGTTGATGTACATGGTGATGTCGCGGTCGGGGTCCAGCGACTCCAGCACCAACAGCTGCGCCATGATGTCGTTCGCCGATGCGTCGTCAACCTGGACACCGAGGAAGATGATGCGCTCCTCGAACAGCTTGTTGTACGGGTTGGACTCCTTGACGCCGAAGCTCGAGTGCTCGATGAACGACGGCAGGATGTAGCGTGCCTGCGGCTGCAGTCGCGAATCGGTGTGATCGATCATGGCTTGACTCCGTTGACGTTGGCGTTGGTGATGATGTGGTCGACGAAGCCGTACTCGAGGGCTTCCTGCGCGGTGAACCAGCGGTCGCGGTCGGAGTCGGCCTCGATGCGTTCGATCGGCTGGCCGGTGAATTCGGCGTTGAGCCGGAACATCTCCTTCTTGATGACCGCGAACTGCTCGGCCTGAATCGCGATGTCGGCCGCGCCGCCGGTGATGCCGCCCAGCGGCTGGTGCATGAGGACCCGCGCATGCGGCAGCGCATAGCGCTTGCCCTTGGTGCCCGCGGCGAGCAGGAACTCACCCATCGACGCGGCCATGCCCATCGCGTAGGTCGCGACGTCGCACGGCGCCAGCACCATGGTGTCGTAGATCGCCATGCCCGCGCTGATCGATCCGCCCGGGGAGTTGATGTACAGGTGGATGTCCTTGGCGGAGTCCTCGGCGGCCAGCAGCAGAATCTGCGCGCAGAGCCGGTTCGCGATGTCGTCGTCGACCTGGGAGCCAAGGAAAATGATCCGCTCGGACAGCAACCGCTCATACACCGAGTCGACAAGGTTGAGCCCTTGCGCGGCGCCACGCATGTCAGTCACGACTGGATACCTGCTTTCTGTGTAAGTCTGCGGACTTGAACGTGGGAGTGTCCGTCTCCAAATGACACTAACTAACCTGCGCCGTCGTGCACTCCCTAGAACGCGCCCGTTCGCTCACAGCGTCACTTGGCGTCGGCGGACACCTCGCCGGGGGTGGTCTCCTCGGCGGCGTCATCAGCGGCTTCGGCTGGCGCGGCGGCGGCCTGCTCACCCGACGGACCGAAGAACTCCGTGGTGTCGATC
>DASQCE010000027.1:0-5390 GCA_035634855.1 Mycobacterium sp. | reverse complement strand
CTTTGAGGTCGTCGGCAACGACGTGACAATTAGCATGGCAGCCGAGGCGGGCCAGTTGCAGCTCAACGCGTTCGAACCGATCATCGCGCACTGCCTGTTTCAATCGTTGACCCATCTCAACGCGGCCTGCAAGACCTTGGTTGCCAACTGCGTGGTAGGCATCACCGCAAACGAACAGCGCCTTCATGAGTCGGTAACCAATTCCATCGGCATCATCACCGCCCTCAATCCCTATATCGGCTACGCTGCGTCGGCCAGGATCGCGAAACTGGCGCTCAGTACGGGTCGGGCGATACCCGATTTGGTCGTCGAAGAAGGCTTGCTGTCGGCTGCTGAAGTGGCCCATCTGCTGACGCCAGAAGCCCTGGTGCAGCCCCGCGAACCATTGTCGCTGAGTCAGGCAATCGTCAATTCATCTCAGGAGGACACCCCGTCGTGACCAATGTCTTATACCTCTACGGCGGTTGGCCCGGCCACAGCCCCTATGACATCGCCGACTGGACGCGCGAACTCGTCGGCGAACTCGGGTTTGACATCGAGGAGTCCCAGGACATCTTCACCCTCGATCGTGATCTCACCGGGTACGACCTGATCATCTTGGGCTGGAACAACGCGTTGACCACGGAGGACCTGTCGGACTCGCAGGAGGACCATCTCCTGGAGGCGGTGGAAGCCGGTACCGGTGTTGCCGCATGGCACGGTGCCGCCGCGGCGTTTCGATCCAGCCTGCGTTACCACTTGATGCTCGGCGGAGACTTCCTGGCTCACCCTGCGGGAGAAGGCTATCCGCATCCGTACGAGGTCAACATCGTCAACGGCGACCACGAAGTGACCAACGGTGTCGCCGACTTTCCCGTCGCGTCGGAGCAGTACTACATGAGCGTGGATCCGAACAATGTGGTGCTGGCCGAAACCACGTTCAACGGCGAGCACTTCGCGTGGTTGGATGGCCTGAAAAGCCCCGTCGCCTGGGTCCGCAACTGGGGCAAGGGTCGCGTCTTCTACCACTCGATCGGCCACGCCACCGCAGATCTTGCCGGCGACGATGTCCGTTTGCTCACCAGGCAGGGCATAGCCTGGGCCGCCCGCCGCTGACCTCGATCCATTGTCACTAGACGTCGCCATACGCTGTGGCCCCGAGTTTGAGAAGTTGATGCCCGCAACAGTTGGTTTGAGACTCCAGCAACGGGCGAAGAGACTCGTCCCGAAATCGCTTCACTCCTCGACGATTTCGGCCAGTGAGAAGGGCGTCACAGTCACTCGCAGTGTCGCGGCGGGGCTCCATTATCCACGGCCACCCGCGACGACATCCTCGTGCCGGGCGGCTGCATCTGTCGGCTGGGCGATCCGCGGTGCATGACGCAGCCGGTGTGACCCCCGCGTACCGCCGACCGATACCGCCTCACGGGGCCGGTGCGTCGCGGCCTATCGGCGCGAAACCGGGAGACCGGCTGCGAGTCGGTGGGTTCGTCGCCGCCGAGACCGGGCGGTTGTCCGTCCCCGGATCGGAGAAGTCAGTAAACTCAGAATGCGCAAGGATCGCTCATTAGCCTGCACACTTCGAAGTTCTAGGTCTGGGTTCACGCCATGGCGATGTCAATCGCAACTGCACTGCAGCTGGAAGTATTCAGCCGCGTCGCGGTTACGGTGCATGCCGGTCAACGCAACCTCGACAGGTCGGTGCGGTGGGTCCACCCCACCGAAATCCCGGATATCGCCCAATTCCTCAGCGGCGGGGAGATGCTGCTTACCGCCGGGTTGGGCATCGGTGACACCGCGAAGCGGCAGCGAAACTATATCTACGAAATCGATGACGCTCACGCCGCTGTGCTGATCGTGGAGCTGAGCGGCCGAGCGTTCAGCGCATTGCCCGACGCCCTCGTGGACGCCGCCCGGGAGCGCGAATTTCCCCTGGTGAGCCTCGACGGTGAGTTGCCGTTTGTGGAGGTTTCAGCACAGGTCCACGAGTCGATCATCGATCAGCGTGTCCTCGACCTCAGCGCCTACGAACGTCTCAACGCGACCTTCATGCAGCTGCTGCTGGCCGGGCGGGACCACGTGCATTTCACTGACGCGCTGGCCGCCGAAGTGAGCAGACCGGTTGTGCTCGAGGACGCCGCGCGGCAGGTCGTGGCTTACTCGGGCGGCTCAGTCGATGGTGACCTGCTGCTGGGGGATTGGGAACGACACTCCCGGATCGATCATGACGCGCCGGCCACCCGCAGCGGCAACGCCAACGACGCCGACAACTGCACCCGCAAGGCGGTGGTGCTGCGGGGTGAGCGGTGGGGATGGCTGCACGTCCTGCACGGCGGTGAAGCGATCGTCGGCACCGCAGGTTATGCGATCGACCGTGCCGCCGACGGTATTGCCATCGCCCTCCTCGGGGCCCGTGAAAGCGGGGCGCGCTCGGCCCAGCGTCAAAACGCATTGGTCAGTCGACTCCTCCTGGGCGACGTCTCCGGTGACGAGTTCGTGACGCGCGCGTTGCGGATCGGCGTGGACCTGCGAGATCGTGCGCTGTTGGTGGTCTCGGTATGCCGCGATTCGGGGGCGGCGAGCACGAGCGAACACGCCATGGAGGAGATGTGCCGGTCACTGCAAGTACCCGCGGTGGTCGCCGACCTCGGCGAGCGCATGTTGGTCATCATGGGGTTGTCGCGAACCAGGTCGGAGGCCCAAGTCGTGGAGCGGCTGACCGCCCTAGACGTGCGGGCCGGAATCAGTCGGCCGGTCAGCGCCAGCCAGCTGCCCGCTGCAGTGGAGCAGGCGCGCAGCGCCGCTTCGGTGGCGGCGACACGACCCGACAAAGCGGTCCACCGGTTCGATGACCTGGGCGTGTTGCGGCTGCTGGCTTCGTTGGCCGGTGGTCCCGAATTGGCCCGCTACATCGAGGACGAGCTCGGTAGCCTGCTCAAACACGACGCGACGGCCAGCAATCCGCTGCTCCCGACGTTGCGCACCTACCTGGCCTGCGATGGCAACAAGTCGCAAGCCGCCCAGCAGCTCTACGTACAGCGCCGGACCCTCTACTACCGGCTGGAGCGCATCGAGAATCTGCTCGGGCGCCCGCTGGACAACCCGGACAACCGTCAGGCGCTGATTTTCGCCGTCCGCGGACATGACCTGCTGCAACGCGAAGTCCCCCGCTAGGGCGAAACCGTCACTACGAGTTGCACCGTTTGTGCACCGATCCCGCCGGCGAATTCTCACAGTGCGGCTGTCGGCGGCCCACCTTTGGACCCTAGGTTAGACAACGAAACCCGTCTGTTCAGACGGACGAATCCTCTCGGCCCAGGGGAGCTCCTTGATGACGATTGCTGTCGCGGAGCTGCAGTCGCAGCTTCTCAGCGACCCACCCGACGTTGTCGACACCGACATCGCGATCATTGGTTCGGGAATGGGTGGTGGCACGCTGGCCTACGCGCTGCGCGATTGCGGTGCCAACGTGCTGATCGTCGAACAGGGCGACTTCCTGCCGGTCGAACGGGAAAACTGGTCGTTTGACGCGGTGCACACCCACGGGCGCTATAAGAATTCTGCGGCCTGGTGCGATGCCACCACCGGCAAAGACTTCGTGCCCGGCAACTACCACTACGTCGGCGGGTCCACCAAACTGTACGGGGCAACCTTGCCGCGGTTTCGCGAATTTGACTTCGGCGAGATCGAGCACATCGACGGTGTCTCGCCTGCCTGGCCGATCAGCTACGCCGATCTGGAGCCGTATTACGGTGCCGCAGAACACATCTTCTGGGTGCACGCCAATAAGGATGAGGATCCCACCGATCCGTGGAGGTCCACCGACTACCCGTTCCCCGGGCTGGCGCATGAAGGGGCGATGGCCAAACTGGTCGACGCCGCCCGCAGGCAAGGCCTGCACCCGTTCGCCGCACCGCAGGCCCTTGATCGTCGGCCGGGCGGTAGCTGCGTGCTGTGCTACACCTGCGACTCGTTCGCATGCATGGTGGACGCCAAAGGCGACGCTGATGTCGCCGCCGTGCGCCCGGCGCTTCGGGCAGCGACGAAAAACGTGCGGCTGCTGACCAACGCTGAAGTCACCCGGTTGAACACCGACACCACCGGGCGTACGGTGACTGCCGCTCAGATCCTGCACCGTGGTCGCCGAATTCAAGTGCGGGCCAAGCGTTTCGTCGTGGCGTGCGGTGCGGTCAACACCGCGGCGCTGCTGCTGCGATCGCAGTCGTCGACGCACCCCCGGGGTCTTGCCAACACGTCAGATCAGGTCGGGCGCAATTACATGGCGCACGTGACCACCTTCTTTCTGGCCATCAACCCGCGACACCTCAACGAGGCGGTCTACCAGAAGACGCTCGGCATCAACGACTGGTACACCGCGGGGCCGACCAATCGCTATCCGCTGGGCAACGTTCAGGGTCTGGGCAAACTGCGCGGCCCACAGGCCAAGCTCGGCACACCATCGGTACCGCTGCCGATCCTCGACGAAGTCACCAAGTTCACGCTGGATCTGTTCATCCAAAGCGAAGATCTCCCGCTGGCCGACAACCGGGTGACGATCAACTCCACGGGGCAGATCGCGCTGACCCGGCGCGTCACCAATTTGGCTGCCCACAAAGACCTCATCAAGCGGATGAAGTCGGTGGTCCGCAAGGCGGGCTTCCCCATCATCTTGACCCGCAACCTGGGCGTGGAGGCGACGTCACATCAGTGCGGGACAGCACGGATGGGTCACGACCCGGCCACTAGCGTGGTCGACGCCGACTTGCGAGCCCACGACCTGGACAACATGTGGATCGCCGACAGCTCACCGTTCCCGTCCTCCGCGGCGGTCAATCCCGCTTTGACCGTCGCCGCGTTGGCCCTACGCCTCGCCGGCTCCGGTGCGCTGACCGCCTAGCTCGGCGACGTCGTCTCCGACCACACCACACCAACTCCGATAAAGCGACTCCCCAAGGAAAGCGATCCGCCATGACGACCGCTACTGTGACCCCCGCCGCCCTAGCGCCACTGTTTGAGCCGATCACGCTCGGAAACGTGGAGATCCGCAACCGGGTGGTGATGACCGGTCACGGTACCGGCATGGCGAAGGACTACCTCCCCACCGACCAGCACGTCGCCTACTACCGCGAACGTGCCATGGGCGGCGTCGGTCTGATCGGAATGGCGTTCCCTCAGATTCACCCGACATCGCAGGACGTGCCCGGCGAACCGCGATCGTGGTTGCCTGAGATCGTTCCCGGCCTGTACAAGATCACCTCCGCGGTGCACGCATACGGCGCCCGCATCGTCATGCAACTGGGCCACGGTGGGCGCCAAGGACATTCGACATTCACCGAACGCGCGCTGTGGTCGCCCTCCAACACGCCTTGCCCGTTCAATCTCGAGATGCCCAAAGAAATGGAGATCGAGGA
>DASQCE010000026.1:0-23995 GCA_035634855.1 Mycobacterium sp. | reverse complement strand
CGTTCTCGGTGCTGTACTACCGAGAGGGCGCACTCCTCGCGGTGGACGCGGTCAACCAGGCCGGTGACTATATGGCGGTGCGAAAAGCACTCACCCAGGGCGCGACGATTCCCGCCGAAGCGGTGGCGGACAGCAGCGTAGCCCTGCGCGAGCTGATTGTCCCGCGGGCCATCGGCGCTTAGGCGACGAACAGCTCGTCGATGTCGGCCGGCCGGGTCAGAATCCGCTGGGCGAGCGCAAACTCCATCAGCTGCTCGAGCATCGGGCGGTTGGGCTCTACGCCGTAGGGGAGTGGATCGCCGCCGGTGGTTTGTAGCACCCGGGTATACATCCGGTCCGTATCGCTGGACGCGGCGCCGTCCCGCAGCTGGGCTACATATCGGCGCTTGGCCTCGCTGAAGGCGTCGAACACCGCCGACGCAACTTCCGGATAACGCTGCAGCACATCGTCTTTGACGACGACCAGATGATTGATCGGATAGAACCCGCGCTGCCTCAGCTCCGTAATCGCCGCTTCCTCGGGATCGGCGATCAGCGGTGCGACGTCGGGGTGGTCGACGTCGACACCGATCACGGCGTCGATCTCGCCGTCGATCAGCATCTCGGCCAGATCGGCGCCGGGGCGTGCCGGCTCGACGTTGGCGGGCGGCATGTATGACTCCACATGCTCGTCACCCGACAACACCCAGGTCACACGCTGGAGGTCGACGCCGTACTCCGTGGCGAGGATGCCGCGGGCCCAGACGCCGGTGGTGACGGTGTACCCACGGTTGACGCCGACGCGGCGGCCCTCGAGATCGTTGGGGCCACAGATGCCCGAACAGGTGTTGTACCGGATCGCGCCGTGATGGAACCCGCGCACCAAAAAGACCGGTAGCGCGGTGAACGCGACGCCGTGCTCTCGCGCGGTGAGATAGGTGGTCAGTGCCATCTCGCTGACATCGAACTCCAGCGAGCGCACCATCCTGCGAAAGCCCTTGACCAACACCGGGATCTCCTCGAACTTCAGCGAGAAGCCCGCCGGAGTGACGGTGCCGTCCTTCAGCGCCAGGTTGGCGCCCTGGGTCCGGGTCAGCGTCGTAAGCACACGATCCGGCTCAGACATCTGTCGCTCCCCGTCTCTAGTGGCCGCGACCACAGGTTGGTATATTGGCATGACCATAATGCCATACTGGCAGAACTAAGGAGACAGATGGCCGACAGTGTTCTCGCCGCTGTGCGGGTCGCACCCAGCACCACCGAACTCAGAGAGCTTCCGATGCCGGAGCTGTCCGACGACGCCGCCCTGCTCAAGGTCGAGGTCGCAGGCATCTGCGGCACGGACGTCAAGATGTACGCCAAGCCGCCCTTCGGCGATCCGGTGATCATGGGCCACGAGAACGTCGGCACCATCGCGGTCGCGGGGAAGAAGTTCAAGCAACTACACGGCGTGGCCGAAGGCGACCGCGTCTTCGTCGAGCACTACGTCGGTTGCTACAACTGCGAATGGTGCCGCATCGGCGAGTATCGGCACTGCGAGGCCACCGACTGGCGGACCAACACCGACGCCCGCCGCTACGGGTACACCTCGTCGGAAAACCCCGGCACCCTGTGGGGCGGTTTCTCCGAGTACATGTACCTGCCGTGGAATGCGGTCCTGCACAAGGTGCCGGACGGTGTGACCGCCGAACTCGCCGGCCTCGTCACACCGTTGTCGAATGGCATCGAGTGGGCGCTGCTCGCGGCGGGCGTCGGCTACGCCGACACGGTGCTCATCGAGGGCCCGGGCCAGCAGGGTCTGTCGCAGGTCGTCGCATGCAAGCAGGCAGGCGCATCGAAGATCATCGTCAGCGGCACGACGCGGGATAAGGCCCGGCTCGACCTCGCGCTGGAACTGGGCGCCGACGACGTGATCGACGTCGAGCAGGCCAATCCGTGCGAGACGGTCATGGATCTCACCGCCGGCCGGGGAGTCGATTTCGTGCTCGACTGCACGTCTCGGGCCGGTGTCGGACCGGTGTTGCTTGGCATCGATGCGCTCAAGCGCCGCGAGGGCACGCTGCTGATCCAGGGTGAGCTGGCGGCCTTCCCCGATTTTCCGATCAAGCTGCTGACCGAGAAGGCGATCACGATCAAGAGCGCCCGTGGCCACAGCTACCGGGCCTGCGAGCTGGCGCTGGAACAGCTGAGTTCGGGGCGGTTTCCGCTGGAGCGGTTGTCCACGCACCGGTTCGGCCTCGATCAGGTGGACCACGCGATTCGGGCACTCGCCGGTGACACCGCCGACAAGAACGTCATCCACATCTCGTTGATGCCATGGCTCGGGAAAGAGAAGTGAGCATGCCGATCGTCGTCCGCAATCCGCCGCGTACGGACCCGGAGATCCGTGATGCCTTGGGGCATTACGGGGTAGCCACGATTCACGAGGCGCAGCGCCGCACAGGCCTGGTCGCGCCCTACATGACACCCATCTACCCGGGTGCCCGGGTCTGCGGGACGGCCGTCACCGTCAGCCTGCCGCCCGACGACAACTGGATGATCCATGTCGCCGTCGAACAGTGTGAGCCGGGTGACGTGTTGATCGTCGCGCCCGAATCACCTTCGGAATATGGATATTTCGGTGAGCTGCTCGCGACGACCTTGGCCGCACGCGGTGTGCGCGGACTGGTGATCGACGCCGGTTGCCGCGACATCGCCGAACTGACCGCGATGAAGTTCCCGGTGTGGTCCAAGTGCGTGTCCGCGCAGGGCACGGTGAAGAAGCGGCTCGGGTCGGTCAACGTGCCCGTGACGTGTGCAGGCACCGCGGTCGAACCCGGCGACGTGGTGGTCGGCGACGACGACGGTGTGGTGATCGTGCCACGCGCGCAGGCGGCGGCCGTGCTGGCGGCGGCCAAGGCCAGAGAAGAAAAGGAGGCCCGTTCGCGCGAGCGCTACCAGCGTGGCGAGCTGTTCCTCGACATGAACGACATGCGGGACGAACTGGAGCACCTCGGCCTTCGTTATGTCGACTACCGGGAGGCCGGCGGCGTACGCGAGGAGCAGGAAATCAACCGCGCACGCGAGGAGCGGGAAACAGCGCAGTGATCATCGACATCCACGGCCACTACACCACCGCCCCCGCCGAACAGCAGCGGTTCCGTGCCGATCAGCTCGCCGCCCTTGACGATCCGTCCCTTGCGCCACCGGAGCGGCCCCGGATAAGCGACGACGAGATCCGCGAGAGTATCGAGCTCAACCAACTCCGGATGCTGCATGAGCGGGGCGGGGATCTGATGCTGTTCTCGCCCAAGGCGTCGGGCATGGAACACCACGTCAGCGACCAACCGACCGCCACGGCGTGGGCCAGGGCGTCCAACGACCTCGTGCACAGAGTCACAGAGCTGTTCCCGGACGCGTTCGCGCCCGTCGCTCAGCTGCCGCAGACGCCGGACGGTGAGCTGGGCCCGGTCATCGACGAATTGCGCCGCTGTGTTACCGAACTCGGCTTTGTCGGCTGCAACCTCAACCCCGATCCATGCGCCGGCTACTGGACGACACCTCCGATGACCGACGAGTACTGGTATCCGGTCTACGAGGTGATGGTGGACCTCGAGGTGCCTGCGATGATCCACGTGTCGACGTCGTGCAACCCGAACTTCCACACTCTCGGCGCTCACTATCTCAACGCCGACACCAGTGTGTTCATGCAACTCGTGCAGGCGGACCTGTTCGTGAAGTTCCCGACCTTGAACTTCGTCATCCCGCATGGCGGAGGAGCGGTGCCCTACCACTGGGGCAGGTACCGCGGACTTGCACAGCGCCTCGGCCGACCCGACCCCGTCGAACTGTTGCGCAACGTCTTCTTCGACACCTGCGTGTACCACCAGCCGGGAATCGACCTGCTGTACAAGGTGATTCCCGCCGAGAACATTCTGTTCGCATCCGAGATGCTCGGCGCGGTGCGTGGCGCCGATCCGGAGACCGGCGTCGCCTGGGACGACACTCTGGTGTACATCGACAACCTGGGGCTGACCGACGTGAACCGGCGAGCCGTCGTCGAACTGAACGCCCGCCGGGCCTACCCACGACTACACCGGCGGCTCGCCGTCAAGGGAAGGTGATCCGTGTCCCGACTGCATCTGACGTTCGCCTGCGGAGACTACGACCGGACCCGCGCACTCGAGGACGGCAGTGTCCGCCCCGACGGCATCGACCTCACCTACCTCCGGCTGCCGGTGGAGGAGACGTTCTTTCGAATGCTGCGGCACCGCGAATTCGACGTCGCGGAGATGTCGTTGTCGACCTACGTCGCGACGCTGGACCACGACACGCGCCCGTTCGTCGCGCTGCCGGTGTTCACGTCGCGCATGTTCCGGCACGGCGGGATCTACATCAACGCAGACGCGGGCATCTCGGTGCCATCGGATCTGCGTGGCAAGCGCGTCGCGTCGCCCGAGTTCCAGCTGACTGCGGGCGTGTGGATCAGGGGGATTCTCGCCGAACACCACGATGTCCCAATCGATTCGGTGACCTACTTCACCGGCGGCCAGGAGGCGCCGGGGCGAATAGAGAAGGGCAAGGTCGACACGGGCCTCGACATCCGCCCGATCGCAGCAGGCGCCACCCTGGCGCGGATGCTGGTGGCGGGTGAGATCGACGCGCTCTACACGCCGCGGGTGCCGAGCGCGTTCCGCGACCGCGACCCACGCGTCAAGCGCCTGTTCAACGACGTGGTGGCCGCCGAGAAGGAATACTTCGCGGCGACCAAGATCTTCCCGATCATGCACGTCGTCGTGATCCGTGCCGATATCTACGAGCGGCACCGGTGGGTGGCCCAATCGCTGTACAAGGCGTGCTTGCGCGCACGCGACCTGGCTTACGAACGCATCTACGATTCGTCGGCGCTGCGCTTCATGGAGCCGTGGCTGATCCAGCACCTCGAGGAGTCGAGGGAACTGCTCGGCCGGGACTACTGGTCGTACGGGCTCGCCGAGAACGAGAACGTGCTCGATGTGTTCCTGGCCTACCACCACGCACAGGCACTGTCCCGCAAGCGCTACGGGCCCGCAGACCTGTTCGCACCCGAGGTGACGGAAGCATTCGTCATTTGACTCTCTCGGCTGCCGAACGTTCCTTACCGCTCGAATATTTGGCGAAATTTCGAGCGGTAAGGAACGTTCGCGCGAGAAACAGGGGCTTCACAGGAAGACACCAAGCATGGTAGAAATCACACTAATGGTCTGAGTGTCAGTCCATTCACAGTTCCAGATTTAGAGGAGTGAGCCGTGAGAATCCGTTCGGCTAGCTACATCGTGATGGCCCTAATGCTGCTCCTGACCGCCGCATGCGGTGGAAGTCCGACGGCAAGCAACACCGCCTCCGCGCCTGCGGGGGCCACGGCGGCACAACAGGTCTACGACCAGATCAACGGCCTGTCAGGAAGCGAGCGCACGAACACACTGCTCGACCTCGCCAAAAAGGACGGCACGCTATCGCTGTACACCTCGAACACCGACATGGACGACGTCGTGAAGGCGTTCGAGGACAAGTACGGGCTGAAAGTCCAAACCTACCGCGCAAACTCGGAGACGGTGCTGCAGCGCGTCCTGCAGGAGGCCAGCGCCAATTACCAGGGTGCCGACCTGATCGAGACCAACGCAGGCGAACTCAACGCCATGCAGCAACGGCAGCTTCTTTACCCGTACCAGGGCGAACTGCGCGAGAAGGTCCGCCCAGAGGGCCGAAAGGACGGCTGGACCGCGGACCGCTTCAACGCGTTCGTCATCGGGTGGAACACCAGCAAGGTCCCGGCAGGCACCGAGCCGCAATCACTCAAAGACCTGGCCGGGCCGAAGTGGAAGGGCCGAGTCGGCCTGGAAATCGGCGACGTCGACTGGTTCGCCGCGATGTACAACTACTACAAGTCTCAGGGCTCGTCCGACGACGAGGTCATGAGCTTCTTCCGCCAACTGGCTGCGAATTCGAAGATCGCCAAGGGCCATACGGTGATGGGTGAACTGTTGGCCGCCGGCCAGTTCGACGTTGCGGCGTCGATCTACTCGCACACCGTCGACAACGCGGCCGAGAAGGGTGCGCCGGTGTCGTGGCGCACGAACGGCAAGCCGGTCCAGCCGGTCGTGTTGCGGCCCAACGGCGCCGGTCTGATGAAGTCGGCCAAGCACCCTGCCGCGGCGATGTTGTTCTTCGACTTTCTGCTGACCGACGGCCAGCAGGCGATCGCCGGGGCGAACCGGATCGGAGCGATTCCGACGGCCCAGGATCCGCTGGCCGGTGTCCAGACGGTCTCGGTTCCCGAGGAGGACCTGCTCAACAACGCACAGAAGTGGAGCGACACGTACAAAAGCGTGACCGATGCGGGTGGCCAGACTTAGCCACGCTACGTCGAAAAGGCAACCGTTATAAGTCAACAGAAAGGCAGACATGGCCACGCACACCACGACCCAGGTCTCGCACTACCACGTACAGAAGAAGCGACGGGCCGACTTCATCGAGGAATGGCGCCGCTACCAGAAGACCGTGGTGGCCATCGAGGACGCAAAGATGGTCGAGACCGAGCGGGGGACGCGCGTCGGTGTGTACGTCGGCGCCGACGGCGACCGCCCGACCCGCTCGATGGACGCCCTGGCGCACGAGATCGACCCCGGCGTCACCTCGACCATCCACCGGCATTCGTGGGACGCCATGGTGCTGGTGGTGGCCGGACGCGGCTGGACCGAGATCGACGGCGAGCGGATCGACTGGGGCCCAGGCGATTCGCTTCACCTGCCGGCGTGGGCGTGGCATCGGGCGGGTAACGACGGCGACGTGACCGCGCGTTACCTCACGTTCTCCAGCGAACCACTGCTGGAGACCATGGGCATGTCGATCATCGAGGACGCCGGCCACACACCGATCAGCGAATTGCCTGCTCGTCCTGCCTATTCCGGCGAGGTCAGCGGGGACGACCCGTATGCACGGCGGGTCCGCAGGCTCGCGCGCGACCAGCGCGCCCGGCGGTCGGGCCGGCTGCACACCAACTGGGACGAGCTCGAGCTGCTGCCCACCCCGCGTGGCACCCGGACCACGTTTCTGCTGGACCGTGCCAACGGCTACCAGGCCTCGGGTATCTCCATGGCGATGTTCGAGATCGGGCCCGGCCGTGGCCAATCGATGCACCGGCACGCCGGGGAGGCGTGGCTCTACGTTCTCGAGGGGACTGGCCACAGCTATCTCGGGACCGAACCCGAAGGTGGCACGAACTACCCGTGGAAGAAGGGCGACATCATCGTCGTCGACCACTTCCTGTGGCACCAGCACTTCAACGACGATCCCGAGAAGACGGCGAAGGTCGTGCGGATCCACATGTTCGACAGCCTGCTCGACACCATGCGGGTGTTGATGGATCCAATGGTGCTCTTCGAGGAGCCGCCCCAACACATCAGGGATGCCCAGGCCGGCGACATCAGCACGATCGACTGGCCGGAGGTCACCAGGCCGACATGGCCGTGAGCTTGGGGGGTCGCGCCAGCTCGGCCGGCGTGGTTGCCCTGCCGCCCGGGGTGTTATCCGTGCACGCACTGCCCGCGGATCACCACGACGGGCCGTGGGACCACATCCTCACGCCGCCCGGGGTGAAGGAGCGCCTGCTCAATCACGCCCTGCTCACGTTGTTGCACGGGCCGGCGCTGGCCACGATGGCAGGGCTGCCGCACGGACTGATCATCCTTTCGGGGCCGCCGGGGACCGGCAAGACGACGCTCGCCCGCGGCTTGGCGCAAATGGCGGCGCGTGGGGTCGCGCCGCGCGGCGCCACCACTTATGTCGAGATCGACCCGCACGCGTTTCCCAGCGAGTTGCTCGGCGAAAGTCAGCGAAATATCAGCCAATTGATGATGGACACGATTCCGGAACTGGCGGCTCGACGACCGCACACGATCGTGCTCGTCGATGAGGTCGAAAGCTTCGCGGTCCGGCGGTCTGCCGCGTCGTTCGGCGCGAACCCGGTCGACGTGCACCGCGCAACCGACGCGCTGTTGGCCGGGATCGACGCCGTGGCGGCGGACCTGCCCAGGGTGTTGTTCCTGGCGACGACCAACTTCGCCGACGCCGTCGACGAGGCGTTTCTGTCGCGGGCGGACCTGGTGTTGAAGCTGTCGCTGCCGGACACCACGACCATTGCCCAGATCATCCGGCACAGCCTGGACGAACTCGCCGGGCTGTGGTCGGGCACCAGGGCGCTGGCGCAGGACGACGGTCTGCACGCGAAGCTCGCGGCCGCGTGCGCGGGATTCGACGGCCGGCGGGTGCGCAAGCTCGTCCTTTCCGCGTTGGCGCTGCGCCAAGAGGTGACCCGCGATCCGAACGAACTGACGGCGGACGACCTGGTGGCCGCGGTCGACTACCTGGCGGATGATCGTGATGATGAGTAATGGGAGTCGATTGCCGATGATTCACTACGATTTTCGGGCTACCGGACTCGTCGTCTTCGACATGCTCGAGGCCTATCGAGAGCAAATCGAGGCGGCCGGTTCGATCGGCCCGGCGAAGCAGTTGATCGAGGTCTGCCGCACCGTCGGTGTGCCCGTGTTTTACGCCCGTGCCGACCATCGGGCCGACGGCGCCGATTTCGCCCACACCATCGCCGATACGGACAGCCACTTCCGCCCGTGGGGGCCAGGCAACCCATACCGCACTGTTCCGCCGCACGCGTCGGGATCGCCGGAGTTGTCCGTGCTCGCCGAGATCGCGCCCCAACCCGGTGACTACGACGTCCCGAAGCACCGCTGGTCGGCCTTTGCCGGCACCCACCTGGAACTCTCGCTGCGCAGCCGCTACATCGACACCATCCTGCTGATCGGCGGGTCGGTGCACGTCGGGGTCGCATCCACCGCGTACGAGGCACGGGACAAAGATTTCCAGATCACGATCGTGCCCGAGTGCTGCCACGGCTTCGCCGAACAGCGGGCGTTCTTCATGGAGAAGGTCTTTCCAAGGATGTGCAACGTGCGTTCGCTCAACGAGGTGATCGCGGGACTGACGCCGGCGGTGCCTGCCGTGGCTGGACATGAGGTGTGACGCGGCTTACCATGTCTAATGGTAAAACCATTCTACAAATACAGCTCGGTTGAAGGAGAACAGTATGGGGAAGAAGGGCCGCGTATTCGTCCGCGGGCTCACCTCGGAGACGTATGGCCTCGGTGAGTTCCGGCGCCAGCAGCTGGAGGTTGAGCGGGTTCGCGACGACGCGTTCGTCGTCGACGACGCCAAGGTCGCGCACTCCGGGGACAGCGAACAGTCGCGCACCTGGTGGCGGATCGGCCCGGGCGACGAGGATTTCCTCACCCAGACCATTCAGGTCCACTTCGTCGAACTTCCGCCGCAGTCGTCCAACCACGGCCACGGTCACCAAAACGAAGCGGCGTTCTACATTCTCGAGGGCCACGGCTATGAGGTCCACGATGACCAGCGCTATGACTGGTCGAAGGATGACCTGGTGTACGTGCACACCGACTCGGTGCACCGCCACTTCAATCCATACGACGAGAAGGCGCTCGCCCTCGTGGTGAAGGCGAAGTGCACGTGGATGTTCATGGGCCTGATCCAGCAGGGCCGCAGCGGACCCGTGGAGAACGAGGCGATGTTCGGCCCGCGCGAAGAGTGGGCCAAGATCTGGACTCCCGGCGTACTGGACCGCAAGAAGGTGATCAGCCCGTCCGACACCGTCTGGGAGCAGACCCCGTTGGGGCGGGTGCGGACGATCGCCTCGCCGGAGCGCACCGACGGCAGGATCTTCAGCACCGACGCGTTCGAGCTCGAGATCGAAGCTTCGGGCCACTCGGGCAAGTACTGGAAGATGGCCGACGAGGTCTATTACGTGCTGTCCGGCGGCGGCCACGCGCTGCAGTGGGAGGTCGAGGCCGAGATCGCCGAGAAGTACTACGCACGAATCGCCGTTGAGCCGAAGCGATACGACATCAAGCAGGGCGACACGCTGTACGTACCGCAGAACCACGTGTGCCAGCTGTTCGCGGCCGACGGTGCGCCGCTGCGGCTGTTCAATGCGCAGAACCGGGTGTTCAAACACCTCGGCTATGACGCCGTGCACTACTTCGAGCCCGCCTCGGGCGCCGGCAGACCCGCAGGCGAACTGGCCGACGCATCGGCCTGACCCAGCCTTCGGTCCGGCGGCTTACCCTCACCGGCCGCCGGACCGAACCCCATCGCGCTGGTTGTACCAGGACACCAGTGCGCTTTCTGCTATACAGAATTTCCTGGCAATTTCTGTTCGTCAGACAGACAATAATTTTCTGGAGGACTTCACATTGGCCTCCAAACATGATAGACAACACAATAATGGTCATACAATAAGTCCAGAGATTGGTCAGGCCGTTCCAGCTCAACGGCAGGCGGTCCGGACAGGCCAGAGCCCGGCGTAGTCAGCGCAGGCGGAAACTGAAGAGTTAGGACTTGAGGCACATGACATTTCGACACCGTCATCTCGTTGCGGCCGTCGGCCTCACGCTGGCCCTGGTCTCCTGTGGCGCGCCGCCGACGGCGCCGCCCGCGGGCTCGGGGTCCGACAATGGCCCCTCAAAGTTCCAGCAGTACGAAGGTCTGAAGGGCCAGGAGAGGCGCGACCGACTCATCAAGGACGCCAAGGCCGAAGGCGAAGTGTCGCTGTACACGTCGATGACGAGTGACGTCGCCGCCACCGTCACCAAGGCGTTCACCGACCAGACCGGCATCAAGGTCAACCTGTATCGGGCCGACTCCGAAACTGTCCTGCAGCGCATCCTGCAGGAAGCAAGGGCCAACCATGCCGGTGCCGATGTGGTCGAGACGGATGCGCTGGAGATGGCATCGCTTGGCAAGGAGCAACTGGTGGAGCCCTACACGGGCGAACGTCGCGACTTGGTGGGCGCCGAGGGCAAGTTCGAGAACTGGACAGCAGACCGTTACAACCTGTTTGCCCCCAGCTGGAACACCACCAAGGTGCCCGCAGGCGATCAGCCCACCTCGTGGGAGGACCTGGCCAATCCCAAATGGGACGGCGCGCTCGCGATGGAACTCAACGACTACGACTGGTACCTGACGCTCTACGAATACTGGCAGCAACACGGTAAGAGCACGACCGAAATCGACAAGCTCTTCGCCGACATGGCCAACGGCGCGAAGGTCGTCAAGGGCCACACCGTGATGGGTGAAATGCTCTCGGCGGGACAGTATTCCGTGGCCGCATCGAACTACAGCTACATCGTCCAGAAGGCCGTGGACAAAGGGGCGCCCGTGGCCTACCAGCCGTTCGTGCAGCCGGTGATCGCCCGACCCCAGGGTGCAGCGCCGCTTAAGTCGGCACCGCATCCCGCGGCCGCGTTGCTGTTCCAGGACTGGCTGCTGACCGAGGGGCAGCAGGTGTTCGTGGATCAAGGCCTGACGCCCTCGATCGAGCCGCAGAACGTCAAGGATCCGCTCGAAGGCACCGAGGTGATCCCGGTCGATGTCAATCAGCTACTGGACAAGCAAAAAGAGTGGAGCGACCGCTATGACGCGTTGCTCTCCCGAAGTGACAAGGTCGGCGGCTAGCGCCCAGCGGCTCTCGCCCAGCAGCCCGAACCATTGAGGTGAATACATGACGACTGCCACCCCGACCCGGCCGGCGACCCCGCCGCCGTCGGTTGATCCGCGAGCGTGGGAACCCGCCCGATGGCGGCGCTTCTTACCGACCCCGAAGTTCCTGACCCTCGGGGTGGTGGCCCTGGTCATCGCATACCTGGCGATCGTGCCCCTGTACTACCTGATTTGGGGCACCTTCTTCGACGCGTCAGGGTTCACCTTCTCGGGTTTCGAACGGGCGTACGGCAACGACCAGATCTTCAGCCTGGTCGGCAACTCGCTGTGGTTCGCGGTGGGTGCGGCGGCGGTGTCGCTGGTGCTCGGGACCGGACTGGCATATCTGAACGTGCGCACCGACGTACCGTTCAAGGCGCTGTTCTTCGCCGCATCGATCATCCCGCTCGTCATTCCGGGGATCCTCTACACGATCGCCTGGATTCTGTTGGGCAGCCCCGACATTGGTCTGATCAATCACTACCTGGAGCCGATCTTCGGCCGAGCCGTGATCGACGTCTTCAGCATCTGGGGAATGATCTGGGTAGAGGGACTGCAGCTGTCGCCGATCGTCTTTCTCCTCATGGTCGCGTCGTTCCGCTCGATGGACCCGTCGCTGGAGGAATCGGCGTTTATGTCGGGGGCAAGCCGCTGGACGGTCTTCCGCAAGGTCACCGTCCCACTGACCCGCCCGGCGAT
Source organism: Mycobacterium sp. (assembly GCA_035634855.1). Classification (GTDB taxonomy): domain Bacteria; phylum Actinomycetota; class Actinomycetes; order Mycobacteriales; family Mycobacteriaceae; genus Mycobacterium. The sequence continues at coordinate 11,728 of DASQCE010000026.1, read as the reverse complement.
CGTGGCCGCGATCCTGATCATGGTGGTGCGCAGCCTCGAGAGCTTCGAAGTGCCCGCGCTGTTGGGGCTGCAGAACGGCACCTACGTCTTCACCAGCCGGATCTACTTCGTGCTCCGCGACTATCCACCCGATCTGTCGGCGGCGGGCGCGCTTGCCGTCGGCCTGCTGGTCATCGCCATCCTCGGGGTAGTGATCTCCAACTTCGCCGGACGCGCCAGCAAGAACTACCAGACGGTCACCGGCAAGGGATTCCGGCCCCGTCCAATGGAACTCGGCAAGTGGCGCCCGGTCGCAGGCGTGCTCATCATCGGGTATTTCCTGCTGACGGTCATCGCACCGCTGCTCGTGCTGCTGTACACCTCGCTGCTGAAGTTCTACGCGCCACCGTCGAAGGACACCTTCAAGTCCATGACGCTCGACAACTACCGGGCGCTCGCTCACACCGCGGATGCGATCACTGCGCTGAAGAACTCGCTCATCCTCGGCCTCGCCTCGGCGACGCTGGTGATGGCCTTCATGGCGGTCGCCGCCTGGATCGTCGTGCGATCAAGGATTCGTGGCCGAAAGGTATTGGACGGCTTGGCCTTCCTGCCGCTGGTCGTGCCAGGGCTGGTGATGGGCCTGGCGCTGAGCTTCGTCTACCTTCGCAGCCCGATACCGATCTACGGCACGCTGTTCATCCTGCTCATCTCCTACTGCACCCGGTATCTGCCGTACGGCATGCGCTATTCGGTCACCTCGATGCAGCAGATCGCCAACGAACTGGAGGAGTCGGCGCTGGTCAACGGCGCAAGCTGGTGGCAGACGTTCCGCCGGGTGCTGCTTCCGCTGTTGATGCCGGGTCTGATCGCGGGCTGGATCTACATCCTCGTCGTGTCGTTCCGTGAGCTGTCGAGTTCGATCCTGCTGTACAGCCCGGGCAATGAAGTGCTGTCCATCCTGATCTTCGAGCAGTTCGAGAACGGGCAGTTCACCGTCTTGTCCGCGCTCGGTGTCGTCATGGTGCTGACGCTTATCGTGCTGGTCACCGTCGCTTACAAGCTGGGGGCCAAGGTCGGCCTCAAGCAGGATTGATCTGGTTGGAAAGGAACTACCGACGTGCTTGAAGTCCAGAACTTGATCAAGACGTTCGACGGCGAGCGACAGAAACGCCGCTCTCGCGGGCAGACGTCGCCAAACGGCGAACCGCCAAGGGTTTTCGCCGTCAACGACGTCAGCTTCAGCGTCGAGCCGGGCGAGTTGTTCACGCTGTTGGGCCCGTCGGGCTGTGGCAAGTCGACGACGCTGCGGTCCATCGCGGGACTGGAGCAACCGGATGCGGGCGTCGTATCGGTGGGCGGCAACGTGTTGTTCGCGGCGGGCGCCGGTGCGCAGAAGCGGGTGAACGTGCCCGCCAACAAACGCGGACTCGGAATGGTCTTCCAGTCGTACGCGATCTGGCCGCACATGAGCGTGTTCGAGAACGTCGCCTTCCCGCTTCGGGTGCGACCGCGCCGCCAGCGTCCCGGCAAGCGGGAGATCACCGAACGCGTGGAACGCGTCCTGGAGACGATGGAGTTGCTGCAGTACGCCGACCGGCACGCGACCAAGCTCTCGGGTGGGCAGCAGCAGCGGCTGGCCCTGGCGCGAGCGATCGTGATCGAGCCGTCGCTGCTGCTGTTGGACGAGCCGCTGTCCAACCTGGACGCCAAGCTGCGCGAGTCGCTTCGGTTCGAGCTCAAGCGTCTGCAACGCGAACTGGGAATCACCTCGATTTACGTGACGCACGATCAGATCGAGGCGTTGTCGCTGTCGTCGACCATCGCCGTCATGCGCGCAGGCGAAGTCGTCCAGTTGGGTAAGCCACGGGCCATCTACGAGAATCCGCAGAGCAAGTTCGTCGCGGAGTTCATCGGGACCTCCAACTTCATTGACGGCACGGTCGCGTCGCGCGACGGTGATCGGCACGTGGTGGAGACGCGCGACGGCCGCCTGTCGCTCGACTCGGCAGTGCACGTCGCACCCGGCACCGAGGTCGTCGTTTCGATTCGCCCCGAGGCGGTCATGCTGACCACCGCACATCCGGCAGGAGCGGAGAACGTGTGGGAGGGCAACGTCACCACGCGCGCATTTCTCGGAGACGCCGTCGACCACGTGGTGGCCGTCGGCAAGCATGAAATCCGGGCCCGCTGCCTGCCTCACATCTCGCATGCGCCAGGAACATCCGTGTATCTGGACATGCAGCCCGGCAAGTTGTCGCTCGTCCCGGTCGACTGATCGCGGGCATGCGCGTTGCGGCAGTACTGAGAAACCGCGATTTCAATCTGTATTGGGCGGGTGTCGTCTTCTCGCAGATCGGCACGCGCGGAACGGTCGCGGCGAACCTCTACCACGTCTACCAGTTGACCGGTTCGGTCACCCAGACCGGGCTGGTCGGCGCCGGGCAGGCCGTGGCCCTGTTGGTGTTGAGCCCGCTCGGCGGCGTCTTCGCCGACCGCTGGGACCGGCGCAGGCTGCTGCAGTGGTCGCAGGCGGCGGCGATGGTGGTGGCAGGCGGGCTCGCGGTGCTGACGCTCACCGGTCACATCGCGGCGTGGCAGGTGCTGGTGTCGGTCGTATTGACTACGGCGGCAGCGACTTTCGACCAGCCGGCCAGACAGGCTCTGATCCCGGCGCTGGTGCCCCGCACGCAGCTGCCGCAGGCGTTCGCGTTGCTCAACCCGTCGCGGGAGATCGCGGTGCTGCTTGGCCCCGCATTGGCAGGCATCTTCATCGGCATCGCGGGGCCTGGCCTGATGTACGCGGTCGACGCCGGGACCTATGCGGTGCTGGTCGTCATCCTGCAGCTGCTTCGCGTTGCGAAACTCGACGGGGCCGGGTCGCATACGTCGGTGTGGCGCCAGCTCGTCGAGGGCGCGCGGTTCGTGAGGGGCCGCAGGATCATCTGGATGCTGATGTCGCTCGACCTGTCAGCGACGTTGTTCGGCGCCTACCGGGTCGTGCTGCCCGCCTTATGTGCGACCGTCTTCCATGTGGGCCCGCAGGGCTACGGCATGCTCTCCGCGGCACCGTCGGCGGGCGCGCTGTTGGCCACCTACACGGTGTTCCGGACGGTCGACCGGACACGGCGTCTCGGCCGGGTGCTGTTGGTTTCTACTGTTCTCTACGGCGTGTCGAATATCGCGCTGGCACAGGCGCACATCTTCGTGATCGCCGTGGCCGCCGGCCTCTTGATCGGGGCCTTTGACGCGATGACGACGACGATTCGCCATGCCGCCGTGCAGCTCGAGACGCCCGACGAGCTGCGCGGCAGGGTGTCGGCGATCTACCAGATGTCGTCGCGTGGCGGTCCCGCGCTGGGGGACACGCTCGTCGGCGCGGTGGCAGGCGCACTCGGTGCCGTGACCGCGCTGACTCTCGGCGGTGCGCTGGCGGCTCTCTATGCGGGCTTCTTCATCGTCCGGCCGAATCCGGTCCGCGCGTACCAGGGGGTCGGGGAGCAGGAGAATTCGGCCGTGCCGACCTGACCTTGACACAGCGATGATTGGTAATACCATTAGTTCAAATCGTGTGATGGAGGATGCTCGTGGCCAAGGATGCAATTGTTTCCGACGACCTGGCGAAGAAGTTCGCCACCGAAAAGGATTCGCCCTACGTGCGGTGGGTCCGCGGCGAGGGCCTCGACATCATCGGCGCCCATTATGTGCCCGATCTCAACACCGTCGACCTGAAGCCGTGGGCACGTCGCGGCGGGCGTGGGGTGTTCATCAACCACGAAGCATCCCGGACATCGAACGACTGCTATGTGTGCGAGATCCCGGCAGGCAAGGAGCTCTCGCCGCAGCGCCAGCTGTTCGAGGAGATGATCCTTGTGCTGTCCGGGCACGGGGCCACCTCGGTGTGGAACGACGCCGGCCAGAAGGTCACATTCGAGTGGGGGCCAGGCGCCATGTTCGCGATTCCCTTGAACACCTGGCACCAGCACTTCAACGGCTCCGGCGCAGTGGCGGCACGGTTCGTGTCGTCGACCAACATGCCACCGGTGATCAATCTTTACGAGGACACCGAATTCGTGTTCAACACCTCGCACGACTTCGTCGGGCGGTTCGCCGGTGAGCCGGACTACTTCGCCCCCAAGGACGAGCAGGACGGCCTGCTGCTGAAGACGAACTTCGTAGCCAACACCGTTGACCTGCCGTTGATTTCGGCGAAGGAACGGGGTGCCGGCGGTGGGCACATTCGTTTCTCGATGGCGAAGGGCTCGATGAACAGCCACATTTCGCAGTTCGGTACGGCCACCTACAAGAAAGGTCACCGGCACGGCCCCGGCGCACACGTGATCATCCTGACCGGTGAGGGCTTCTCCCTGATGTGGCCCGAGGGCGAGGAACCTCGTCGCTACGACTGGAAGCCCGGAACGCTGATCGTGCCACCGAACATGTGGTTCCACCAGCACTTCAACACCGGCGCAACGCCAGCGCGATATCTGGCCTTCAAGCACGAGGTGGTGTCGGTGCGAAACGCCCAGGGTGTGCCCAAGGCATGGATCAGCCAGCGCATCGGCGGCGACCAGATCGACTACGCCGACGAATCGCCGGTTGTCCGGGACACCTTCGCCAAGGCGCTCGCGGAGAACGGGTTGGTGCCCAAGATGGACGACGCTTACGCCGCCGAACTGGCCGACCTGCCGCCGAAGCACGAGGCGGCGCCGGTGGCGTCACCGGTATGACGTACGACCCGGATCACGAACACGACGAACCCGACCTGCCGCTCGCCGACAACCCGATCTGGCAGCAGGACAACGTCACGCTGCACAGCGTCGGCATTGACATCGGCAGCGCGGGGACTCAGGTGGTGTTTTCGCGCTTGGTATTGCGCAGGCGCGGGGAGGATCTGACCAGTAGGTACGTCGTGGTGACGCGGGACACGCTGTTCGAATCCGAATTGCAGCTGACCCCGTACACCGATGATCTGCAGATCGACGCGGTCGCGCTGGGCCAGATGCTCGACTCGGCGTACGCAGGTGCCGGGCGGCGGCCCGAGGACGTGGACACCGGAGTGGTGATTCTGACGGGAGAGGCGCTGCGCCGGCGCAATGCGGAGAGGATCGCCTCCGTCGTCGCCGAGCGGGCAGGCGACCTAGTGTGCGCGACCGCCGGACACCATATGGAGGCCATGCTGGCGGCGTACGGCTCCGGTGCGGTGATGGCCTCGCACGAGGCCGGTGAGCGCGTTCTCAACATCGATATCGGCGGCGGGACAACGAAACTCGCGCTCATCGACCGCGGTCGGGTGTTGGCCACCGCCGCGCTGTACGTCGGCGGCCGACTGATCGCCGTGGAAGGCGACACCGTGACACGCATCGAACCCGGCGGTCGCATGCACGCGGCGGCCGTCGGACTCGACCTCGACCTCGGTAGCCGGGTCGGCTCGAGCGATCTCGACGAAATCGCGTCCGCCATGGCTGATCTGGTGATCGCGGCCGTGCGCGGCGAACCGGCGGCGGAGCCCCTGTTCCTCACTGAACCGATCGCGGTTCAGGGCGTGGACGGGGTGATCTTCTCCGGTGGTGTCGCCGAGTACGTATACCGCACCGAGACGCGAGATTTCGGTGACCTGGGCCGCCGGCTCGGACTGGCGCTTGCCGACCGCACCGACGAATTGCCCGCACCGGTGTTGGTCGCGGCGCAACGGATCCGCGCAACGGTGCTCGGCGCATCCGAATACAGCGTTCAGCTCAGCGGCATCACCAGCTTCATCCCGACCCCGGAGACCACGGTGCCGCGGCGCAATCTCCAAGTGGCCAGGCCTGATTACGTGCTCGGCGAGGTGGTGGAACGCGAGGCGGTGGCGTCGGCGATCGAGCACCATCTGTCGATGTTCGGCCTGCACGACACCGGGGCAGACGTTGCGCTGGCGCTGCGGTGGAGCGGATCGCCCAGCTACCGGCGGTTGCGTGCCTTCGCCGAAGGCGTCATTTCAGGACTGCGGCGCCGGGTTTCCGATGGGCGGCCGGTATACCTGATGATCGACGGCGACATAGCGCTGACGCTCGGCACCATCCTGCGCGACGAGCTGGCGGTCGCCAACGATCTGCTGATTCTCGACGGAATCGACCTGCGCGACTTCGACTTCGTCGACCTCGGCCGGGTCCGCCATCCGTCGAACACCGTGCCGGTGACCATCAAATCGTTGGTGTTCGCGACCAGCGGGGCGCCGGCGAATCCGGCCGTCGCGATGGCATGAGCGACCTGCATACCACCGTCGCGACAGCGTGCCGGATCCTGGCCAAGCAGGGATTGGCGGCCGACGTCCTCGGTCATGTCAGCGTTCGGCTGGATGCCGACCGGATCCTGCTGCGGTGCCGCGGACCCGAGGATCGTGGACTGCTTTTCACTGTCTCCGACGATATCCACGTCGTTGACCTCGATGGTCGCGGCGACCTCGACGGCGGTTATACGATCCCCAACGAATTCCACATCCACACCGAGCTGTTCCGGGCCCGCCCCGATGTACAGGCCGTGGTGCATGCGCATCCGCGCGACGTGATGATCGCGGACCTGGCCGGGGTCGCGCTGCGACAGGTGTTCGGCGCCTACAACATTCCCGCGTCGCGACTCGCGAATGACGGTGTGCCCGTGTACCCGAGGTCGGTTCTGGTCCGAACACCGGAACTGGGTCGGGCGGTCGCCGCGGCCATCGGGAAGTCCGGGGCCTGCATCCTGCGCGGGCACGGGATCGTGACGACGGGGGAGACGGTGGAACAAGCCACGCTGCGCGCCCTTGACCTCGCCGAGCTGTCCCGGATCTCGACCGAGGTTGCGTTGCTTGGTGCTCGCCCCCAGGCGATACCCGACGACGACAGGCTGGAACTGCCGGATCTGGGTTCGTCGTTCAACGACCTGTCGCGCTGGCGGCACTACGCGGGACGGCTCGCGCTAAGCGGATTGTCGTTGTAGCGCAACCGGTTACAGCCCGCCGTCGGCCGTGGCCAGCGGCGCGATTTGCCGGCCGAGGTAAGTGCATTCCGGCCCGTACAGCAATGCCGCCACGTCGGCGGCCGTCATCGTTTTGATCAATTGGTCGACCTGCCCGGACAACGGCAGCATCAGCCCGCCGTTCTGGGCCAGCTCGAGGACGAAGTCCATGTCCTTCTCCTGCCAGGTGAAGCGGGTGCTGTCCCACCTGCGCAGGGTGCCGTTGCCCCCAGGGCATTTCAGCAGGACCTCGCGCATTCGCTGCGCGTCCACCCCGTAACGCTTGGCGATGGCCAGCGTTTCGAAATTTGCCACGCAGTGAATCCAGTGCAGCAGGTTGTTGCAGGTCTTGGCCAGCTGTCCGGCGCCGAGTGGGCCGACGTGCTCGACGCCGCGACTGTAGCTGAGCATCACCGGTCGCGCGCGTTCGACGTCGGTGGCTTCGCCGCCGCACAGTGAGAGCAGGTTTCCCTCTTGGGCACCAAGTGCGCCGAACACGACGGGTGCATCGATGAGCCGCAATCCCTTGGGTTCGACGACGCCGGCCAGTCGCCGCATGAAATCGAGGCTGTGCGTGCCCGCAACCACGATGAGTTGCCCGGGTCGTCCATGCGCGGCCAGTTCCTCGGCGACGGTCTGCATCTGGTCGTCCGTGCGAAGGCAGGCGACGAAAATGTCGGCGTCCTCCACCATTTGGGACAACCCAGACGCCGGCTTGGCACCACCCGCCGCCGCGGCCGCGAGTCTCTCCTGGTCGACGTCGTAGGCCACGACGTCGAAGCCGTGGGCGACCATGTGGCCGGACATCGGAAGTCCCATATCGCCGACGCCGATCATTCCGATCATGTGGCCGCCTTTCGTAGAAAACCTGCACCGTTGGGGTTGGCCCTAAGAACTAATGGTATTACAATTGGTGCATTGTGGTGAAGGGTCACCGCACGCGGTGACGCGAGAGCTGAGAGGGTGGACGGTGCTTAGGGCAGAAATCAACGAGCTATTGACCCGTACCGGGCCGGCCACGCCGATGGGCGAGCTGTTCCGGCAGTACTGGATGCCGGCGGCGCTCGCCGAGGAGCTCCCCGAAAATGACTGCCCACCGGTGCGGGTCAAACTGCTGAGCGAACGGATGGTCGCGTTCCGCGACAGCGAGGGCCGCTACGGGCTGATCGACGAGTTCTGCGCCCACCGCGGCGCGTCGCTGTGGTTCGGCCGCAACGAGGGATCAGGGCTGCGTTGCCCGTATCACGGCTGGAAGTATGACATCACCGGCCAGGCCATCGAGGTCCCGTCGGAACCCGAGAACAGCAACTTCTGCGCCCATGTCAAGCTGACGTCCTACCCGCTGGTCAAGATCGGCGACGTGCTCTGGACATACATGGGTGATCCGGAGAAGCAGCCGCCGCCCCCGGAGTTCGAGTTCGCCGTCGTTCCGCCGGAGCAGACGTACACCTCCAAGCGCTGGCAGGAATGCAACTGGCTGCAGGCCTTCGAAGGCGGTATCGACTCCAGCCACGTGTCGTTCCTGCACTCGGGCGGGCTGAAGAGCGACCCATTGTTCAAGGGCACCAAGGGCAACGAGTACAACATGGGCGACCTCAAGCCGTACTTCGAGGTGGCCGAGTCCGATGGCGGGTTGTTCGTGGGCGCGCGGCGCAACGCCGAGGACGACACGTACTACTGGCGCATCACACCCTGGGTGATGCCGTGTTTCACCATGGTGCCGCCCCGCGGGGATCATCCTGTGCACGGCCACTTCTGGATCCCCATCGACGACGAGAACTGCTGGGCGTACTCGTTCGACTACCATCCTGTGCGCCCGCTGACCACCGCCGAGGTACAAGCGATGAGGGATGGCCACGGCGTGCACAGCGAAAACATCCCCGGCACATTCCGGCCTGCGGCCAACAAGGACAACGACTATCTGATCGACCGCGAGGCCCAGAAGCGCGGCGATACCTATTCGGGTGTGAAGGGCATTGCGATGCAGGACGCGTCCCTGCAGGAGAGCATGGGCCCGATCGTCGATCGCACCAAGGAGATGCTGGTTTCGGCCGATACCGGAATCATCAAGGCCCGGCAGAAGCTGAAGAAGGCTGTCGAGGCGTTGCGGGACAAAGGAATCACTCCCCCCGGTGTCGACCCCGCGCATCACCGGGTGCGCTCTGCGGCGGTCGTTCTGCCACGGGACGCGTCGTTCGTCGAGGCCTGTCGCGATGACCTGTCGGTGCGCGAGGGCGTTCGGCAGTCTTCGGTATGACCGCGCGGCCGATCCTCGGCAGCAGCTGCGCGCGGGCGACGACGGCGGCCGAGATGCGCTACCGGATCGATCGTCCGATTCGTGGCCGACGGGGCGCGCGCATCATCGGGCTCGATACGGGTGCGGACGCGATCGTCGAACGAATCTCCCACCAGCAATGGGGCCATGCGCGATTCTTCACGCTGGCCGGGCCCGTCGCCGTCGTCGGTGACGGCGGCTCGGAATCGGTGACGCTTCGCGACGCCGATGGCGCGGTATCGAATCTCCTTGCCGAACTTGAGGATGCCGACGTGGTGATCATGGTCGCCACCACTGAAAGTGATGCGGCGGGGGCCACCATCATCGGTGCGGCGTGCACCGTGCGCGGAATCATGACCGCGGGCCTGGTGATCGGCGATCGAGCACTGGTCGGCGCCACGGTGGCGGTGCTTCGGCCGCACGCGCGGGTGCTGATGGTCAGCGGCGACGAGCGGGACGTCATCGATGTGCTGACCGCGCTGCGGGCCTGAAGGAGGCGACGTGACAGACAAGGTCCAACTGAGCGATTTACAGACGATGAAGCGGGTCGGGCGCAAGATCGTCGGCGTCGTCGCCTGGGATTACCAAATGGCGCGGATCGTCGATCGTGCCGGCGTCGACCTGGTCTCGGTGGGTGACACCGTCGGCGTCAATCTTTGGGGTCAACCCAACCCGCTCGAGGTCACCGTCGACCAGATGATGGTCGTCTGCCAGGCTGTGCGGCGCGGCGTCAAGCACGCGCTGGTGAGCTGTGACTTCCCATTCGGTCCCGTTCAAGAGGGGCCGAAAAGCGCTGTGCGGGCCGCGATCCGGTTCGCCAAAGAGGCCGGCGTCGACATGGTGAAACTCGACGGGGCGTCGGAGCATCTGGACGCGGTGACCGCCGTGACCAGAGCAGGCATCCCGGTGTTCGCGCAGTTCGGCATCACGCCGCAGACGTCGCTGAAGTATGGCGTCACCTACAGTGCCATCCCGAAGCCAGGTGATGTCATCCCCGATGAGATGCTCGACGAAATCGTCGGAGAGGCAAAACGTCTCGAGGATGCGGGCGCCGCGCTGCTCAACTTCACCAACTCAGGGCCTACCGTTGGCGCCGCCGTTGCCCAGGCGGTGTCGGTTCCGGTGGTCGGTGGCTTCGGCGGCGGGCCGTGGCTGGACGGACGAATGCGGATGGTGACGGCGGCGATCGGCTACAGCGCCGATGCGCTGGACTCGCCGCCGGATACCTATGCGAACGTGGCACGGATCGCGCACGACGCGATCGTCGCTTACGCCGACGATGTGCGGTCATCACGCCAGATCGCGGGCGGACTGCGGCGATGAGCACGTCAACGGCGGTGGTGGACGGCATCGTCACTCGCTACGAGGTGGCGGGATCGGGTCCGCCGTTGTTGATGTTCTCGCCGGGTGGCTTCAACGCCACGCTCGACGGTTGGGAAACACACGGCCTGTATCAACGCACCCGCATGCTGGCCCGGCTGCGGCAACGGTTCACCTGCATCACTTTCGACAAACGCGAGTCGGGCCGCTCCGGCGGTCGGGTGGAACGGGTGCGCTGGACGGACTACGTGAACCAAGGCGTCGGGCTGCTCGACCATCTCGGTTACGGGCGCGTCCACGTCATGGGGGCGTGCGTCGGCTGTTCGATCGCAACGCTTTTGGCGACGACCCACCGTGACCGGGTGGCGGGCATGGTGCTGTACTCGCCTGCAGGCGGTCCGAAGTACCGGCGCAGGCAGCATGCGCGGTTCGCGGCTCATCTGGCCTACGTCGCCGAACACGGGCTGACCGGTGTGGGCGCGCTGGCGCGCGCCACCGAGGCCGGCTTCTCCGACGACGGGCGGGTTGGCCCGTGGGTGTCGGTGCTGCGCAGCGACGCCGAATTCGCCGCGCGCTACCTAGAACTGGATGCGGACCGATACCAGACGATCGTCGCCGGCATGAGCAGGCTGCTGTTCGACCGCGACACCGTGCCGGGTGCGGAGCCCGAAGATCTCTTGGCACTGGACATTCCGGCGCTCATCGTGCCCGGGCAAGATAGCTCGCACGCGCCGTCGGCGGCGCGCTACCTCCAGGAATGCCTGCCCGCTGCGCAGTACTGGGACGTGCCGGTCGCGGAGCAGACCGCTGACACCGCGCCTGCACGCGTCATCGAATTCCTGGAGTCACTGACCCTTTGAGACATGCCGGGCGGTGCGGCCGATGTGGGTACGCATCACTGCGGTGGCCTTTTCGACATCGCGCTTCTTGATCGCGCCTACGAATTGACGGTGCTCACGGTTGCCGCGGATGCCCATCTCCGGATGGGCTTCCTTCACATGGAGCATGGATCGCAGGGTCGGGCCGTGGAACGATTCGGCGAGCATCGCGATCGCGGCGTTATGGCTGGCCTTGGCGACTCGGGTGTGGAATTCCGCCGACAGCTCCATCGGATACGAGCCCTTCTCGAGGGAGGCGTCGCCGCGATCGCAGATCTCGAGCAGGTCGTCGATGTCA
>DASQCE010000025.1:0-12172 GCA_035634855.1 Mycobacterium sp. | reverse complement strand
CCCCAGCGGAACAGCAGACGTTGTACGCACTGCTGTCGCGCGCCACCTCGAGCACCACGTGCGCGGAGGCCCTCGCCACCACCCGGGCGTGCACAGAGGCCTAACGGAATAGTCTGGAGCAATGGCCGACAACGACGCCGTCGCCATGTTCGCGGAATCGCCCGTGGCGATGCTTGCCACGGTTGGGGCCGGCGGCGCACCGCATCTGGTCCCGGTGGTCTTCGCGGTCCACAACGACGTGGTCTATACCGCCGTCGACGCCAAACGTAAGACCACGCAGCGACTTCGCCGGTTGGCCAACATCGAGGGCAATCCACAGGTCAGCATGCTCGTCGACCACTACAACGACGACTGGACTCAGTTGTGGTGGGTGCGCGCAGACGGCGTAGCGGCGATCCATTACAGCGGCGAGGAGATGGCCGCCGGCTACGCCTTACTGCGCAACAAATACGTTCAGTACCAACGGATTGCGCTCGACGGACCGGTCGTCACCGTCGACGTGCAGCGCTGGTCGTCCTGGCAGGCATAATCATTGGGTCCTCCTCACGTCTGGGCGCCCGCTCAGATCGTGGCAGGAACCTTGTCGAGAAATCCCAGCACGGTCTTGATGCGGCCAGAGTCGTCGCTGACGGCGACGTCGAAGCCCACGATCGGTGCCGGTGACCCCGCGGGGCCCAGCTCCCAGCCGAACCGGGCCTGGTTGTGATGCCCATCGACCGGCCCGGCTAACCGGAAGCTGAACTCGGGGAACTGCTGCTGGACCGCGCCGATCATCGATGCGATCGCCTCGGGACCGTCGGCCGCGGCGAGCGGGTCGATGTAACGGGCGTCCTCGGTGTACAGCTGATCCACGGCGGCGCGGCGGGCGCTCGGATCGGTCTCGTTCCAGGTGTCGATGTAGCGCTGTGCCAATTCGTCATATGCGGTCATGGCTTTAACCCTCACGTCGAAGCCGCCGTCTGTCGATTACCTGGCGGGTAGGCGCAAGGTCATGTGCACCACGTGCCCGGTGGGACGGATCCGATCGATGCCGAACGTCAGGCCGCCGAGGCCGTCGAAGACGCGTTCACCCGCGCCAAGCGTGATCGGCACGACGTGAAGGCGAAGCTCGTCGATCGCGCCCAGCGACAGGTACTGGTTGAGGGTGGCTGCGCCGCCTGCGATCGCCAACCGCCCATCCCCCGCGGCCCGCTCGGCCTGCGCAAGGGCGGACTCGGGTCCGTCGGTGACGAAGGTGAACGTCGTGCCGCCGCCCATCTCGAGCGGCTCCCGGCGATGGTGGGTAAGCACGAACACCGGCGCGTGATATGGCGGCTCTGGTCCCCCACCATCCCTTCCAGTCCAGATCCCAGTCACCGCGGCCGGGCCCGAACATGTTGCGTCCCAAGATGTAGGCGCCCGCGTTGACGATTCCGTCGATCTCGGCGCGGTTCTCGTCGGCGTGATCGAACATCCAAGTGTGCAACCGGCCGTCGACGCCTTCGCCGAACGGCAGGTCCTCGGATTGGTTCGGGCCTGCGGCGTAGCCGTCCAGCGACACGGCGATGTCTGCGGTGACTGTTGTCATGGCGGAACTGACTACCGACGCCCGCGAAAGTCATCGAATCCCTTGTGCTCGGTGTCGGTTCGGGGAATTGTGGATTAACAGATCCATTGGGGAGCACAGTGGCTTCCGGATCAAACTGTCGGCTCGGCCGACGGGAGGGAACTGTCATGGCTGACAAGACGACAACTTCCCAGGGCGCCGGAGCCGCCCCTACCGCGGACAGTCCGGCCGCCATCCGCAATGTGGTGCTGGTGGGCCCATCGGGTGGCGGCAAAACGACACTCGTCGACGCGCTGCTAGTCGCCTCCGGGGTACTCACCAGACAGGGGTCAGTGGTCGACGGCACCACGGTGTGCGACAGCGACGAGGCGGAGATCGCGCAGCAGCGATCGGTCGGCCTCGCGCTAGCGTCGCTGGAGCACGACGGGATCAAGGTCAACCTGATCGACACGCCGGGCTATGCCGACTTCGTGGGCGAGTTGAGGGCCGGGCTGAGGGCCGCGGACTGTGCGCTGTTCGTGATCGCCGCCAACGAGGGTGTCGACGACCCGACCAAGTCGCTGTGGCTGGAGTGCGCTCAGGTGGGCATGCCGCGCGCCGTGGTGATCACCAAGCTCGACCACGCCCGCGCCAACTATGAGAGCGCTCTGGAAGCGGCGCAGGAGGCATTCGGCGACAAGGTGCTTCCGCTGTATCTGGCCGCCGACTCGCCCTGCACCGGCCTGATCGGGCTGCTGTCCCAGACGCACTACGAGTACTCCCACGGCAAACGCACCACGACGCATGCGCCGGACGCGTCGTACTCCGATGCGATCGAGGAACTGCGCGGCACGCTGATCGAGGGAATCATCGAGGAGTCCGAGGACGAGACGCTGATGGAGCGCTATCTCGGCGGCGAGGAGATCGACCAGTCGGTGCTGATCGACGACCTGGAAAAGGCTGTCGCCCGCGCGTCGTTCTTCCCAGTGATCCCGGCGTGCAGCGGAACCGGCGTCGGAACGCTGGAACTGCTGGAGATCATCACCAGCGGGTTTCCATCGCCCCCGGAACACCAGCTGCCCGAGGTGTTCACGCCACAGGGCAAGGCACGCAACGGACTGGCCTGCGATCAGGACGGACCGCTGCTCGCCGAGGTGGTCAAGACGACGTCGGATCCCTACGTCGGCAGGGTCAGTCTGGTCCGGGTGTTCTCGGGGACGATCAGGCCCGACGCGACAGTGCATGTGTCGGGCCATCTCTCGCAGTTTCTCGGTTCCGACGGGTTCCTTTCCTCGTCGGCTACCCACGCCGACGCCGGTTCGATGGCGGGCCACGCCGACCACGACGAAGACGAACGCATTGGCACGCTGTCGTTCCCGCTCGGCAAGCAGCAGCGGCCCGCGCCTTCCGTGGTGGCGGGCGACATCTGCGCGATCGGCAAGCTGAGCAGAGCCGAGACCGGGGACACGCTGTCCGACAAGTCCGACCCGCTGGTGCTCAAGCCATGGACGATGCCCGAGCCGCTGTTGCCGATCGCGGTGCAACCTCGTGCCAAGACCGACGAGGACAAGCTGTCGGTCGGGTTGTCGCGGCTCGCCGCAGAGGACCCGACGCTGCGCATCGAGCAGAACCCCGAGACACATCAGATCGTGCTGTGGTGCATGGGCGAGGCGCATTCGGGTGTGGTGCTCGACGCGCTGGCCCGGAGGTACGGCGTCGCCGTTGACACCATCGGACTACGGGTCCCGCTGCGAGAAACGTTCGGCGGCAACGCCAAAGGGCACGGCAGGCACGTCAAGCAATCCGGCGGCCACGGTCAGTACGCGGTGTGCGACATCGAGGTGGAGCCGCTGCCCGAGGGCTCCGGCTTCGAGTTCGTCGACAAGGTCGTCGGCGGCGCGGTGCCACGCAACTTCATTCCCAGCGTCGAGAAGGGCGTCCGCGCCCAGATGGAGAAGGGTGTCGGCGCGGGCTACCCGGTAGTGGACATCCGGGTGACACTGTTCGACGGCAAGGCCCACAGCGTGGATTCATCGGACTTCGCGTTCCAGATGGCAGGCGGGCTGGCCCTGCGCGAGGCGGCCGCGGCGACCCGGGTGAACCTGCTCGAGCCGGTGGATGTCGTGTCGGTGCTGGTGCCCGACGACATGGTCGGCGCGGTGATGGGCGACCTGGCCGGCCGCCGCGGGCGTGTGCTGGGTACCGACAAGGTCGGCGAGGACCGCACGGTGATTAAGGCCGAGATTCCTGAGGTCGAGTTGACCCGCTACGCAATCGATTTGAGGTCACTATCGCATGGAGCCGGATCGTTCACCCGATCGTTCGCGCGGTACGAGCCGATGCCCGAGTCGGCAGCGGCCAAGGTGAAGACATCCGTCTGAGGCGTTGACGCGGAATCTGGCGCCACGGGGTGCCTCTGAGGTCATTCCTCGGCTAGTCGCTCTGTTCGAGGGCACCGTGTGGATCGTCTCGAAATGCGGTGTGGGTACGCAGCGCAAGACACGATTTTAGTGATCGATGACAGGCTCGGCGTTCACCGGGCAATTCGCGACGTCGTTTCCGCGCCTGTATCTATTCGGTCCTCACGACGTGAGGTCCCAGACTGGGTCATCCATACGCCGGACTGGCACGCGGTGGCTGCCCACCTTACGGCGTAGGAAGACACGGGCCTACCGGCTAGCGGGGGGCTCCTTTTGGGCGCCAACCGGGACGACGCGTGCCGTTGGGCGGGGAAGCCTGGAATGTGTGGGAACTCTGACAGAGCGAAACGCGCGGGGCGCGGGCGCGTCAATCTTCCCTTCTTTTAACTGATTTCGAAGGAGTAGCTCGATGAATCTCAAACGACTGATTGGCAGCGTCGCGGTCGCCGGCGTCGTCGGCGCGTCCACCCTCGGCATCGGTGGTGGAATCGCTAACGCCAGTCCGGCGCAGACGAGTTCGGGAAGTGTGGCGGTTCAGCCGGTCGACTGGCACGGCGGCGGCCACGGGCATGGCTACGGACCCGGCTATGGACACGACTATCGGGGCGGATGGCCCGGATTTCGGTGGTACCCGTGGGGCGGGCCGTGGCGCTGGTGAGTGTCAGTCCCCGTCGTTGTGGGGTGGGTCGGTGTTGCCGTGGAGGAGTTCTTCGGGGTGGTGGGCGTGGTTGATGTCGGGTGGTGTGGTGCCGTCGGTCCAGGCCAGGCGGCCGGTGTCGGTGAGGCTGGTGTGGTAGTGGCCGTCCGTGACGCGTTTGTGGTCGGGGCCGCAGGCGAAGAACAGTTTGTCGGCGTCGGTCGCGCCGTGGGGTGTCCAGTCCGGGCTGTGGTGGACCTCGCAGTGGTAGCCGGGCTGGAGGCAGTTCGGGCGGGTGCAGCCGCCGTCGCGGGCATAACAGATGATGCGTTGATCGGCCGTGGCGATGCGGGTCTGGCGGGCCAGATAGATGGGCCGTTCGCTGTGGCCGTCGAACACCGTCAGGTAGTGGATGCCGTCGGAGGCCATGCGGATCACGTCACGCATCGGCAGCGCGGTGTCACCGCCGGTGCGCGCCGGGGCCGGCATCGGCACCGCGGGGTTGGTGACGGCGTGGGCGGCCTGGTTGAGTTCGGCCAGCGTGGTGCGCACGATCACGGTGACCGGATGCCCGCGGTGGGCGCCCAGCGCGCCGGAGGCGATGCCGGCCTTCAGGGCGAGTTTGATGCCGTCGTGGCGGCGCTGGGCGCCGCTGCGGTCATCGGGCGTCTCGACCAGGGTGCCGTCGGGCAGGTGGCGGCCCGGGCGCACCGCGGCGCTGACCGCCTCGACATAGCAGCGGGTTTCCGGGTCGATGAATCCCGATAGCCGCGACATGCCGTCGCGTCCCTGCTGGCCCAGTGTTACTCCGCGCCGCCGCGCCCGGTCGGCCTCGTCGTAATCACCGTCGGGGTTGAAGATCTCCTCGATACGGCGGGCGACGGCCTTGACGATCTCGGCGTCGCTTTTGCTCGCCTGGCGGAGCAGGCTGGCCTGCACGTCGTCGCGATCCATCGGCGAGACGCAGGACGGCAGGGTGTCGAGGGCCCGACAGATCACCCGCAGATGATCCTCGCCGATCGTGCCGGCCTCCAGCGCGGCGGCCACCAGCGGCAACTCCGGGGCCAATGCCGGCCCGGTCAGTTGGCGGCGCGGCTGGATGCGCGCGGCCACTCTCATCCGGCGTTTGGCCTCGCTGGGCGCGATCCGCAGCCGCGCCGCCAAACTGTTCACCACCATCGGTGCCATCGCGGTCTCGTCGGGCGGGTCGGCGATCTGACCGAACATCCGGTACATCAGAGCGCGGTTGGTGCGCTCCTGGGTCTCCCATCGTTCGGCAAGTTCCACCCGAAACGCGGTGCCCACCCCATCAGAGGACAACGCGCGCATCTCGGCGTGGGCAGCGTCAACCTGATCCGACAGCGCGCGAAACCGCTCGCGCGCCGCCTCACCGGTGACGAATTCGCCCATACCCCAACGCTATCGAACACACATGTCAAACATCGACGGCCAGCCTTGAACCTGGGGACGAAAACGCATCTGGGGACAACCGGCCGCCAACACCACAATATGTCGGAGCCTGATGGTAAACGCCCCCGCTTACTGCTTGGCCATTGCGATGTTCAGCCGCTCTTCCGGCGTGATGAGGTGGTCGTGGCTGTCCTCGCCGATATCGATCTGGACCCAGTCGATCTCGCCGGAGAACTTGTTCCCGGTAGGCCCGTAATCTGGTGAGGCGGGCGAGCCGGTGTCGGCCCCGACATCGCACGCCTCGTCGGCGGAGAACGCCATCGGCTGCGTCTTATCGACGCGGCCGGCGCCAACCGCCTTGCCGTCGTAGTACAGCTGCACCTCGCCGCCAAGGCCCAATCCGCCACCGTCGTAATGGAATTCCATCCGCACCTGGTGCTTCCCCGCTGGAAGCTTCTTCGATGCCTCGACCATGTAGTACTCGATGCCGAAGAAGTTGTAGCAGTACTTGAGCTTGCCGTCGTGCGCATACAACGTCCAGCCGCCCACGCTGCCGCCCTGGGTCGCGATGACACCGGTGGCACCGGACTTCGGCACTGTGACGTCCGCGGTCACCGAATGCGATTTGTTCTTGATGTTGAGCACGCAGTTCTCGGCAAGCCGCATACCACGGAACAGCAGCTGGCTGTTGCCGCGGATCAGTTGCGGTCGACCTGCGATGTCGGGGTCGAACCGTTCGAATGAGCGATCATCGAGCGGCACGACGTTGTACTTGACCGCCTCGATAAGCCACAGCCGCTGCAACTCCGCAAGCTTCTCCGGGTTCTCGGCCGCGAGGTTGTGTGCCTGCGACCAGTCGTCCGGCCCATACAATTCCCACACATCATCGGCGAGCGCCGGGGCATCGGTCAGCCATGGTGTTCGATGTTTGGTAACCGCGGTCCAGCCTTGGTGGTAGACACCGCGGTTGCCCATGATCTCGAAGTACTGGACCTCGTGGGTTTCTGGGGAACTGCCGTCGCGCAGCATCGGCAGCATGCTTACCCCTTCGAGCGGCGCCTGCTGGATCCCATTGACGAACTGGGGAGCGGGCAGCCCTGCGGCCGCCAGAATCGTCGGTGCGACATCGATGACGTGGTGGAAATGGTCGCGGGTCGCGCCCTTGTCCGGAAAACCGTTGGGCCAGTGCACGATCGTGCCGTTGCGCGTGCCACCCCAGTGGGAGGCGATCTGCTTGGTCCATTGATACGGCGTACACAACGCATGCGCCCAGCCGACCGCGTAGTGGTTGTAGGCCGCCGGCGTACCGAAGTCGTCGATCTTGGCAAGCAGGAATTCGGTGGTTTCTACGCCCGCCAAGCCGTTGAGCGTGGTCATCTCGTTGAAGCAGCCGTTGGGGGTGCCCTCCGCGGACGCCCCGTTATCGCCGATGATGTAGATGATCAGCGTGTCATCGAGGATACCGAGATCATCGATCGCGTCGATGACGCGACCGATTTCGTGGTCAGTCTGTTCGAGGAAGCCGGCGTAGATCTCCATTTGCCGGGCCAAAATTGGCTTGAGTTCGGCCGGCATGGCGTCCCAGGCGGGAATCTCGGCATGGCGTTCGGTCAGCTCGGCATCCTTGGGTATCACGCCCAGCTTCTTCTGTCGGCTAAAGATCTTTTCCCGCAGGGCATCCCACCCGCCGTCGAACTTCCGCTTGTACTTGTCCGACCATTCCTTGGGTACATGGTGCGGCGCATGCGTCGCTCCAGGCGCGAAGTACATGAAAAAGGGTTTGTCCGGAGTCAGCGCCTTCTGTTGGCGCACCCAGGTAATGGCGTGGTCCGCGAGGTCCTGGGTGAGCGTGTAGCCCTCCTCTGGTAGCTTCGGCGGCTCGACGGGCGTGGTCCCTTCGTAAAGGCCGGGATAGTACTGATTGGCCTCGCCGCCGATAAAGCCGTAGAAGTATTCGAAACCCGAGCCGGTCGGCCACTGATGGAACGGGCCGACCGGAGAAACCTCCCACACGGGCACTTCATGGCACTTACCGAACTGTGCTGTCGAATAACCGTTGAGCCGCAGTGTTTCCGCGACTGGCGCCTTGTCCTTTGGTCGGATACTGCTATTGCCCGGAGCTGACGTGGCCAACTCCGTGATTCCGCCCATCCCCACGGAATGATGATTGCGTCCGGTCAGCATCGCCTGCCGGGTGGGGGAACACAATGCGGTCGTGTGGAAGCGGTTGAGCTTCAACCCGTTCGCCCCCAGTCGAACAGCCACCGGCGTATCACACGGCCCACCGAACGCCGAGGCTGCCCCGAAGCCCACATCATCGATGAGCACGATCAGCACGTTCGGCGCCCCCGTGGGCGGCCGCAGCATGGTGATCGGTGGGTACTTGGTATTGGGATCCCTCGCGTCGTAGGTGGTGAGTCCAACGTACTGGGGATCAGGAATCGGCAGGATTTCGCGCCCGAGCGGTGGTGTCGGCGAGACGACCGGCTCGGAGGCCGCCTTCTTCGCGGCGGTCTTCTTGGTGGGCTTGGCACTCGTCGACGCTTTCGCCATGGTCAACCTCTCTGCTAAAGCAGCCACGGAGCGTTCACAGCTTACGCGGCCGTAAGTTGCCACCGTGGTGCGCCGCGAACTCAGGACGAAGTGAGGTCGCGAGTAGAGGCGATGCCGGCCAGGCTCCTGGTGATGGTCGCGACCTCGGAGACGAGTACCCGCGCCGCCGCATTGTCGGCGGCGAGTCGCGAGCCTTCCTCGCGCACCTGCCGGTTCGCGGCGGTCAGCTCATCGATGTCGACGGTCCACGGCGTGGCCGCGCTGGGTGGTGCGCCACGAAGCGCGTCGACGT
Source organism: Mycobacterium sp. (assembly GCA_035634855.1). Lineage (GTDB taxonomy): Bacteria > Actinomycetota > Actinomycetes > Mycobacteriales > Mycobacteriaceae > Mycobacterium. The sequence goes on along the minus strand of DASQCE010000025.1, from coordinate 3,335 downwards.
AATCATCCACGGCGGCAACGAATTCGGGCGTCAGCGCCGTCGACGGTTCAACCGACAGGCTGCTTTCCAGGGAGGTACACGCGCTGGTGACGGCGTTCAGTGCCGTTCGATACGACCGCAGCCACCGCCGCAGCTCACGTAAGTCCGCCCGCGTCGCACCGGATGCCGCTTCAAAAGCCGCACGGGCCCGGAACGCTCGCTGCCACGCCGCCGACAACGCTTCGGAGGGGTGATCGAGCTCGTGCACGAAGGCCTTGACAACGGCTGCCGCGTAGTCGATCTCGGACTTCAACAGTTCACCGGCGCGCTGGTGCAGCCGAATCAACTCGTGGTCCGGCAGCACCACATGGGCCACCACCGCCAGACCGCCGCCGATCACCACCGCGAACAAATGATCTGCGATTCCCGGAGCGGCCGCCGCGGCATCGATGTCGAGCAGAAACATGATGGCAGCGGCCAACGCGGCACTCACCGCGAGGTATCCGAACCGGGTGACCAGGTACGTCACCGCGAGAAACACCACCGCCACGACGGCTGCCGACGACCCCGTCGGCTGCCACACCCACGTCACCACCGACGCGACCACGATTCCCGCCGCGATGCCCGCCACGCGCCCGACGCAGCGCGTGTAGGTGTGCGCCGTCTCGGGGCGCAACACCATCAGGACGGTCAGCGCGATCCAATGGCCGTGCGCCACAGACCCGTATCGCTCCGCGGCCACAGCCAACGCGGTGGCCGACGACAGCCGGACGGCGTGCCGCAGCACCGGCGACGTCCAGGTCAGGTGGCCACGCATCGCGCCGACCGCCGCGAGCACCGAGCCGATCAGGTCGAGGCGGCGGAATTCACCGAACCGCGAGGCGGAGGCCTCGTGCAGCTGCTGCGAAAGCCGTTGTGCGCTGGAGGCTTGCGGCCCGGTCACCGCTGCCACCGCGACATCGACCCGGGCCAGTGCGTATTCGGCGTCCCGTTGCGCGGTGTGGTGGTGGTTGGCGATCGCATCGAGGAAATCAGCGGCGGGGGACAGCACCTGCGAAGCGCTCTCGTCGCCGCCGCGCAGGGCAGCCAGCGACGCGGTGATCCGCTCGGGTAGCCGGTAGCCGCCGTGATACGCCAGGGGTCGGCGGGTGGCCTCGCTGTCGACGAACGCTTCGCGCAGCCAAGTCAGAGGGGCACTGCCCACCGAGGCCTCCTTGTCGGCGGCGATGCGGCGGGCGTCGGCGGCGAGTGCCCGGTACGCGCGCGTCAGCGCGTCGCGCTGCACCCGCCAGCGCTGCGGCGGCCGCACGACGATCAGTGCAGCCTGAACGCAGCCGGCGGCCACGGTCAGGAGCGTCGCCAACACCACCGCGGTCAGCGAGGGGGCAACCGGCGGCGAGATCACCAACAGCGCAGCGCTCGCGGCCGCGACCAGGCCCGCCTTGCTACCAAGCGCCGACTGCATGCCTGCCGTGAAGCACCAGACCGCTACGACGACGATGAACACCACGTTGTAGGACGCGGTCAACGCGCCGAGGAACACGACAGCGCCCATCTGCAGCGACACCAAGATGACCAGCGGCACCCGTCCGGCGGGGCTGTCCTGCATCGCGATCGCGCCTGCGATCGCGGCCGCGCCCGAGGCCCACACCGCAGCCGACGGGGGAGCCGACGCCAGCGCGACCGCCGCCATCGCCAGCACCCCGAGCAGGCTGCGCGCCAACGCGCCGACGTCTGGTGTCGTCAGCCGCAGGGCTCGGACCCACGCCCGGCCCGCCGGGGTGATCACCCGGATGCCCGTGGTCATCCACCTATTCTGACTCCGCCAACATCACCGAACGGTGCAGTACACGCAAATCAAATCCTGTCTCGATCTGCGGTCGCTTTTCGCCTCGCAGCAAACGCCGAGCGGGAAACGCCGAATATCGCTCGCGCACCGCAAGCCGGCCTGACCGCGACGGCGCATATCCGATTGAAATTTCGTGACCGTCAAATGCTTTGCGGCACAGCACATACCCTTCGACGTTCGGAAGAATTCGACCTTCGAATTGCCGCATCAAGTGGACTGTCGGGGGTACGGTCAGCTAACCGGATCAGATGAGCAACTCTGGAGGTGCCGATGGCCAACAATGCTGTCGCCCCCGACGGCGTTGCTGGATCTCGTCGAACGGTCCAGATTCCCTGCACTTTGCGCCACAGGGTCCAAGCTGCATTTTGCGCGGCATTGCGCCACTTGTTCGACCTGTCCGAAAAACGAAGGGAGCTTCCATGAGTACGGCCGCCGAGCGCGCAGCGCAACTGGATCTCGTCGCCCGGCTGAAGTCGGCATATCCCGAGCTGCCGGACGCACCGACTCCTGACATGTTGGACCACGGCCGCATCACCGCCTATCTGAAGCCGGTCCACGATGTGGGGGGCGAGCCGGATGCGCCCATGAAGTACGAGAACAAACAGTACGAGCTGTGGGAGCACATGACGTATGTGATCTGCGAGGTGCTCGGGTGGCGCGGAATCTGGCTGTCGGAGGAACGTCGCCGGATGGGCAACGTCGACGTCGGTCGCGCCGAATATCTCGGGCTGCCCTATTACGGTCGTTGGCTGCTCGCGGTGGCGCGCATCCTGGTGGAGAAGCACCACATCGGCCTGACCGAGTTGAGCGAGCGGATGGCCGAGGTCAAGGCGCGCTATGAGGGCGGACTGGCCGGAAAGAAGCTGGAGGCGAAACCGAAGTCCGAAGGCGACGGGTCGCAGGTCAAACGCAACGAGCACCACAAACACGCGATCGGAAAAGGCGATCCGCAGGTGTACGCCGGTCAGGCCGGGCAGCCGAAGTTCAAGGTCGGCGACGCCGTGGTGGTGCGCGAGCTTCCCGTGATCTTCTACACCCGCACCCCGGAATACGTACGCGGCGCGAAAGGCGAAATCGCGGCGGTGGCCTATGAAAGCCCGGCCGCCGAGGACGAGACCTGGGACCGTCCGGCGACACCGGAATGGTTCTACGTCGTCCAGTTCGACATGTCCGACTTGTGGTACGGCTACACCGGAACCACCGGAGACGTTATCGCGACCGAAATTCCCGAACACTGGCTGCACGCCGCCAAATAAGCTGCCCGGAAAGGAATTTGCATGACAGATCACGATCACAACCACGATCGCACAGTTAAGCCGATGGTCGACGAGATCACCGACTTCGAAGTCTTGGAGATCGCGCTGCGCGAACTGTGCATCGAGAAGGGCGTCTTCACCGCCGAAGACCATCGCCGCATGACCGAATTCGCCGAGCAGATCGGCCCCACACCCGCAGCACATCTGGTGGCCAAGGCATGGCTAGATCCCGAGTTCAGGACGCTGGCTCT
>DASQCE010000024.1:0-7328 GCA_035634855.1 Mycobacterium sp. | reverse complement strand
CACGTCCCACAAGTCGCTGCGGCTGCGAGGATCCAGGCCGGTGGTCGGCTCGTCGAGGAACAGCACCGGCGGCGACGCCAGCAGGCTGACGGCGAGGTCGAGCCGCCTGCGCATCCCCCCTGAGTAGGACTTGACGACGCGGTCGGCGGCGTCGGCGATCGAAAACTGTTCCAGCAGTTGATTTCCCAGCCGTGTCAAGTCCTTGCGCCGGATGCCGTACAGGCTGCCGATCATCCGGATGTTCTCTCGGCCGGTGAGCAATTCGTCGACGGTGGCGACCTGGCCGGTGAGGCCCACGCTGCGGCGCACCTTGTCCGGCTCGCGAAGCACGTCGTAGCCGGCCACCCGCGCGGTGCCGCTCGTCGGCTTGGTCAGCGTCGTCATCATCCGCACGGTGGTGGTCTTCCCCGCGCCGTTGGGGCCGAGCAGGCCCAGCACCGTGCCCGGCGGGACTGCGAAAGTGACCCCGTCGACCGCGGGTCTGTCGAAGGTGGGCCCGCCGAACCTCTTCACGAGATCGATGGCCTCGATCGCGGGGGTCATGTCAGGAACCGTAACGGCGCCGACCGACACAGGGCCATCACATTTCTCCCCAGCTGCGCGTGGCCCCAGCGCGAGCGACCGCGAAATGCCACCGCCGACCGGCGTGTCTACGCACGGACACGGTCGCTCGCGGTAGTTGGCCTATGTGACGAGTGAGACAGAAGTGGAACGGCGCAGTTTGCCCGACGGCGTCTTCGGGATGGTGCCCGGCCCAAGCACCACGACGTTGCGCGGACGCACGTCGACCTCGGCCACCACCTCATGGGCGACCTGGTGCTCAATGCGGCGCACCTCGACCGGGTCCTGCCAGGCGTTGGACTCGACCGCGACGGCGAACGTCTCGCGTGAGTGCCCGGCATCAAGGCGCACGGCGACGGCGCAGCCCGGCCGAACACCCTCGACGCGGCCCGCGGCCCGCTCGATGTCGGTCGGGTAGATGTTGCGACCCGCCATGATGATGACGTCCTTGACGCGGCCGCACACCACGATATGGCCGTTCTCCATGATGTAACCGAGGTCGCCGGTGTCATACCAACCGTGCTCGTCCTGGGCCGGGATGAAGCCGCCCATGGTGATGTAGCCGGGCGTCAGCGACTCGCCGCGCAACTCGATGACACCGACGCCGCGCGGCGGCATCACATTGCCGTGCTCGTCGATGACGCGCGCCTCGAGGTCCTGCAGCAGCGGGCCCAGCGAGGCAAGCCTGCGGGTGTTGCCCTTGGTGGCGGGCACGGCGCGGCGCAGCGCGGCGAGCAGGTCCGCGTCGACCTCGTCGACGACCAGACCGGCGCCACATTCGGAAAACGACACCGCCAGCGTGGTCTCGGCCATGCCGTAGGCAGGCAGGATGGCGTCGGGCTTCAGCCCGAACGGCTTACCCGCGTCCAGTAGATCCTCGACGTCCGCCGGCTCGACCGGCTCGGCGCCCGACAGCGCGAACCGCAGCGTCGACAGGTCGAACTGGCCCGGCTCGGCCTGGTTGCGCAGCCGCTTGGCGAACAGCGCGTACGCGAAGTTAGGCGCCGCGGTCATGGTGCCCTTGTACTTGTCGATGAGCTTGGCCCACAGCAGCGTGTCACGCAGGAAGTCCATCGGGGTGACCTTGACCAGCTCTGCACCGAAGTACATCGGGATGGTCAGAAAGCCGACCATGCCCATGTCGTGGAAGCAGGGCAGCCAGCTCACCATGACGTCCTTGTCGACGTCGTATTGGGCGCCGATGAACATGGCCTCGGCGTTGGAGTAGATGTTGCGGTGCGTGATCTGCACTGCCTTCGGCGACCCAGTAGATCCGGACGTCAGCTGCATCAGCGCGAGATCGTCCTCGCCGACCTCGACGGAGTCGATCGGATCCGACGCCAGCAGGGCGGCGACCTGCAGAACCTTGATGCCCTTCTCCTCGAGCACCGGGATAGCGGCGGTAAACGGCTCGGAGACGATGACGGCCTTGGCCTCGATCATGCCGATGACAGACATGGTGTCCTCGGCCCAGATCATCAGGTCGGTGCGCGGTGTGGGCTGGTGCAGCATGGTCAGGCTGGCGCCGCGCATCCACAGGCCCTGCGCCGCCGGGGCGATCTCGACTGGCAAGCCGGCCAGCACGCCAACCGCGTCGCCGTGTCCGATGCCCGCGGCGGCGAGGCCGCCCGCGATGTTGCGCGCGCGCTCGTGGACCTCGCCCCAGGTGTGGCGGATGGGTTCGTGAGGCTCACCGGTGACCATGCCTGTGCTCACGGTGCGGGCGTTGCGGTACATCTTCTCGGTGAACCTGCTCACGACAACCTCCTCGGTTTCCGGAGCCGCCGCGCCGGCGACATCGGTCCCACAGCAAATGCCCGGATGTAATGCTCCCGCTGATAGAGGGCGCTTTCGCGTAGGCGCGCACACAATTGGGGAGCGGTTAGGTCTCGAATCGGTGATTCGCCCATATATCTGACTGAGCACCCACCGTGGTTACCGGTGGGAGAAGAGATTGCGCCCGATTCCTGACCGCTAACTTTCACCGCCGATCATCTTAAGCAACTCTTAAGTAACTGCCAAACTCTAGCGAGAAGTGAGGCCTGGGTCACACCTGGTCGTGATCAAAAAAGAGGTCGATATCCGCCGATTTCTGCACCATGGTCGCAAAACTCCAGCATCTACCGCCCTCACGCAGAACTCGCCGCGGTTTGAGTAATCAAACCGACGTCGACGGCGTGGGCACCACCCTCGCGCCGTGCACGGGCCCGCTAGCCACCCGTACGGTGCGGCACACCCCGGCGCCCGCCAGCTCCGCGCCGACATCGATCGCTACGGCCGCCGATGTGCACAGGAACGCACACGTCGGGCCCGACCCCGAGACGATCCCGGCCAGCGCGCCGGCGTCAGCGCCTGCGCGAAGGGTGCGCCGCAGTCCTGGGTCGAGGCTCAGCGCCGCCGGCTGCAGGTCGTTGCCGAGCAGTGGGGCCAGCTCGGCCGGGTCGCCGGACGCCAGCGCGGCGAGCACCGGCTCCGGATCGTCGAGCCGCGGCGGCTGGTCCCGGCCTGCACCCGCGGTTTCCCGCAACCGGTCGATTTCGCTGAACACCGCGGGAGTGGACAGGCCGTCCTTGGCGAAGGCCAGCACCCAGTGGAACGTATTGCGGGCGAGCACCGTGGCGAGCTCCTCGCCGCGGCCCGTGCCCAGCGCGGTGCCGCCGTGCAGCGAGAACGGGACGTCGCTGCCGAGCTGGGCGGCCAGCGCGTGCAGGTCGCGACGCGGCACGCCAAGCTCCCACAGCGTGTTCATGGCCACCAGCACCGCCGCCGCGTCGGCGCTGCCGCCCGCCATGCCGCCCGCAACGGGAATCGACTTCTCGATGGAGATCGAGACGTCGGGCGCCCGCCCGACGTGTTCGGCCATCAGCTCGGCGGCCTGCCAGGCCAGGTTGCGCTCGTCAGCGGGCAGCGAATCCACGCCCTCGCCTGCCATTTCCAGCGACAGCACATCGGCGTTGCGCACGGTGACCTCATCGAGCAGCGACACGGCATGAAAGACGGTCGTGAGCTCGTGATAGCCGTCGTCGCGGCGGTCACCGACGGCCAGATAAAGGTTGACCTTGCCCGGCACTCGCACGGTGACCGACCCAGTGGGAACCCACTCGGACGCGGTGCTTCCGTCGGAGGCGGACACGGCACGACACTATCGCCGCGACGACCGGGACATGTACCGAAGTACCCAGATGACCGGTCGCCGTCCTCGTTCCGGCAGGCAAGCATCGACAACACCTAGGCTGTGGAAGTGCTGTCCCCCGGCGACCGGTTCGAGGGCTACGTCGTCGACGGGGCTCTCGGCCACGGCGGATCCGCGACGGTTTACCGGGCGCACGACGCCGCGGGCCCCGATCACGTGGTGGCCCTGAAGGTTCTCCACGACCATCACCGCCAACCTGCCCAGATAGCCCAGCTGCAGCGGGAATTCGACTTTGCCCACCGGCTCGACCACCCTCACATCGTCAATGTGTATGAATGCGGGCCCGGTTGGCTGGCAATGGAATTGGTCGACGGTGGCACGGTGGCCAAGCTGCAGGGTCTGGCCGATCGGCTGGCCGCGCTGGCCCAGATTGCAGGTGCACTCGACCATGCCCACCTGCGCGGGATCGTGCATTGCGACGTCAAGCCATCCAATATCCTTGTGTCGCTGCCATTTTCCATTCATGGCGCAGTGCTTATCGACTTCGGCGTCGCGCACGCGGTGGCTGAGGAGGTGGGCCACAGGCCAACGCACATCGAGGCGTCGCTGCCCTACTCGGCTCCCGAGCTGCTGCACGGCCACACGCCTTCGGCGGCCACCGACGAGTACGCATTGGCGTGTACGGCCTTCGAATTGATTACCGGCTCAACACCGTTCACTGCGACGACGTCGATGGGGCTGATCGACCAGCAGCTGCACTCCCCGCCGCCGAAGCTCTCCCGCAGAGTCGCCTGGCTGCCGCACGCGTTCGACTCGATCATGAGCAAGGCCCTGGCGAAAAGCCCGGATAGCAGGTACGAATCGTGCTCGGAGTTCATCTCGCTGATCACCCGGGCATTGCAGTAACCCCGGCCAAATCCTTACGTAACTCAACCTTTACTGCCTCCGAGTTTTGGCTCCCTCCCCCTGCACTTAGCGTCACACCGATGGGATTCGCAATCGAATACGACACGTCTGCGCTGGCTCACAAGGATGAGGGCTATCGGAAAGGCCTCAAACCACGACAGCTTCAGATGATCGCGATCGGCACCGGCCTGTTCATGGGAGCCGGCGGCTGCATACCGCCGGTCCCGGCTTCTTCATCGTCTATGCCGTGTGCGGTCTGTTCATTTCTTCATCGTGCGGCGCACTGGGCGAGCTTGTGCTGCACCGCCCTTCGTCCGGATCGGTCGTCTCCTATGCGCGCGAACTCCTCGGTGAAAAGGCCGCTTCGCGGCCGGGTGTTGCAGCGTGCCATCAACTCGGTGGTGTTCCGCATCGCCGTGTTCTAGTTCGGTTCGCTGGTGCTACTGACACTGTTGCTGCCGTACAACGCGTACAAACAGGGCACCAGCCGTTCGTCACGTTCTTCTCATCCATCGGTGTACCGGCCGCAGGCGACATTGTGAATTTCGTGGTGCTGACCGCCGCGCTGTCGAGCCTCAACGCCGGGCTGCACTCCACGGGCCGCATCCTGCACCATCGTGATCTGCCAGATCCAGCTGTACCGGTGGTCAAAGCGCGGCATCCTGCAGCGGCCGTCGTTCCAGCTCTTCGGCACCCCGTACACCAGCTACGCGACGCTAGTGTTCCTGGTCGCCGTGACCGCACTGATGTGTTACGAGAACTACTGGAATCTGGTGGCGCTGGTGGTGATCACCCCCGCGCTCGCGGGCGCGGCTGGTACGCCGTACGCGGGCGGGTGCTGGAGATGGCCACCGAACGCATCGGCTTCACCGGCAACTAACCGTCATCGCCGAGACGCCCGTGATGGACGAATTCCTCGACAAGGACGCCAAGGAGTAAGCGCTAGATCGCGCTGATCTGCGTCTGCGCCTGCGGCTCTTGGGTCTGCGCCTGCGGTTCCTTGGGCTTGGGCTCCCACTCACCGGAGCGCTGCAGCAGCCGGACGAAGTCCGCGACCGACAGCGTCTCACCGCGGCGCGACGGATCGATACTGGCGGCCAGCAGCCGGCGTGCCGACTCGTTGCCCGAACCTGCCCATTCGGCGAACGCGTTGCGCGACGTCTTGCGGCGCTGCGCGAACGCTACGTCGATCAGCTCGAACACCTGGGCCCGGAAGTCGGCGTCGGTCGGCCACGCCGCGGCTTCGTGGCGGTCGATGCGCACCAGTCCCGAGTACACGCGGGGGATCGGCCAAAACACCGTCGGCGACACCATGCCGTAGCGCCGGACGTTGCCGAAGAACCGGACCTTGACGCTGGGCACGCCGTAGTCCTTGCCACCGGGTTCGGCGGCGAGCCGCTCGGCGACCTCGGCCTGCACCATCACCATCACCGTCCGGATCGACGGAAACTCGGCGAGCAGATGGAGAAGGGCAGGAACGGCGACGTTGTACGGCAGGTTGGCCACCAGCGCGGTCGGCTGCTCGGCCAGTTCGGGCCGGTGCAGCGTCAGGATGTCGCGGTTGAGCACCGTCAGCCGGTTGATCTCGCTGTGGGAATGCTCGGCGACGGTCTTCGGCAGCTGGCGGGCCAGCACCGGATCGATCTCGACGGCAGTCACCCTGGCGCCCCGGTCGAGCAGTGCCAAGGTCAACGAACCAAGGCCTGGACCGACCTCGAGAACGTGGTCATGGCGATTGACACCAGAGGCCGACACGATACGGCGAACGGTGTTCGCGTCGTGGACGAAATTCTGGCCGAAAGATTTACGCGGCCTGAAATCGATCTCTCTCGCCAGGTGTCGTATCTCGGTCCGCCCGAGGAGTCGAATGGTCACCGCGCTCCAATCCTCCCGCTACACACGGGCCACGCGCCCCAACCTTGACGCGCCCGGGTGACCTCAGCAATCGCGATCTGTTCTTCTCGTGTCGCCATATCCGCCCTCTGAGCATACCTTAGTCCACCTTGTCTTTCCCAGGTGTTTTGGTCAAATTGGACGCCGCCGTAGAAACCGTTACCGGTGTTGATGGCCCAATTACCTCCCGCTTCGCACCGCGAAAGCGCATCCCACTGGGCTCCGTTGAGGACCGGAGGAACTTCCGTGCCCGGCTTTGCACCGATCCGAACCACGCCGTCGCGAGCCGGGGTGACGACGACATTGGCTACTGGCAGCCTGCCAGTCTCGACGCCGTTCACCGTCGCGACAGCGAAGGTGACGTCCTGAGTGCCGGGCATTCCCGGATCGTCGACCACCTGACGGCTCATGTTCAGCGTCACGTCCGGAATCTGCTTGTTGTCCGGCGGCAATGGGACACGCTGCGTCACCTTGTCGATGCGGATCCGGGTCACCTGGATCTGCATGTCGTCGACCACCGGCGACAACGCGGCGGGCACCACCGCGTCGTTCTGCTTCAGCGGCACGCCGGCAGCCTCGAGCAGCCCGGCGACATTCGGCGCCGCAAGATGCAGTGTTCGGGTCACGCCGGCGTCATTGAGCTGCACCGTCTTTGCGCTCACCACGGGTAAGGACATGCCCGCCAGCGGCACGCGACTGCCACGCGATGCTGCGGCCGGAGCCTTGTCAGTCATCTGCAGTTGGGACAGCGCCTCCTGGACCGTCGAGGCCGTGGTCCACACCTGCCTGCTGTCTTCGCCGTCGAGCGAGATCTGCAGCGGCCTGCTGCGGCGCA
>DASQCE010000023.1:0-6720 GCA_035634855.1 Mycobacterium sp. | reverse complement strand
TGAGCTGGTTGGCCGCCAGCTCGACGGTGACGGTCGCGCCGGTGCTGGACGGTGAACCGCAGACGACGTCGGTGGTCTACAGCCCGCCGCTGCTGGTGCTGTCGTTGTTCCTGGCGACGGTTGCCGGGGTGCTGGTGGTCGTCGGGATCGCGCGCCTACGGCGCTCCTGACTCGTCGAAATCGACGAAAGGGCGAGATCTACTCGCACTTTCTAGCCCAAACGTCCGTTTCGGCGGGTTGCGTGAGCACGCTCTGCCGCTTGGTACCGCAATCGTTGATTTGGCGCTACTTCGGCGACAACCGGATGTATCTCATCGGCCCGCGCGCGGCGGTACTGCAGCGGGCCCGCGACCTCCTCGGACTGCCGTGGAGCGAACGCAGGAGCGGCGCTATCAGCGCTTCGCGACATTCTGGCGCTCGCGACCAGTGAACTGGGATGGGATCGCCTGCCAATGCGGCTGCGCTACAACGGTTATGCACTAAAGGGCTATGCCAGGGCGTGACCCCACCTCAGAAGAGCCATTCTCGACGCCGCCGTCGTCGAGTTCGAACAGCACGGCTTTCGCCGCGTTGCCATCGACGACGTCGCGCGCCGGGCCGGGGTCAGCCGCACCACCATTTACCGGCGTTTCGCCGACATCGCGACCGAGTTGAAAGAGGCCGGACCGCAATCGAATTAGTATGTCGAAGCATTCACGCTGTCGATATCGAAGTTTCGTCGCCACCGGGTGCCGGATCGGATGATCACCGACGAGCCCGGCTTGGTGATCGAGCTGGCCGACACGATCCTGCGGTACGCAGCGATGGTCCTGCTGCTGCCCAGCGCACAACCACTCGAGACCGCCGACGACATCCGCGCCTGTGCCGGGCAGCACTTCCCGCCCAGCCTCCCTGTCGAACTGCGGGCGGTGTCGGCCGGTTAGCTGCGCTGCGTTTCGTAATCCGGACGATCGGGCAGCCGTCCCACATGGGTACTGAAGAACAGCAACAAACCGGTTCCGGGCAAATGACCGAGAAGCCTGAGGTCACCGATGAGCACCGGGACAAGGCGAAGGAAATGGCCAAGGTCTACGACGACGCGCTTCAGACAACCACCCTGCCCGGCAGCGAAGGGACGGTCTCCGGAACGGCCGTCACGGATTGGGTCGACGATAAGGACAAAGGCAACATCGAAACCACTGCCGAAGAGGGCAAGGTCGAATTCCGCAAGACGGAGGAATTCCGCAAGAAGCAAGAGGAGTGACGCTTCCGGACGCTTGTCGCAGTGCCTAGGGTTGGCAGGCGTGACACCGCTTGAGCAGATCGCGCCGCCGTTCATCGAAATGGCCCACTCGATCGTGTGGGCCTCCGTCGCCACCGTCGATGAGAACGGTCGGCCCCGCACCCGTATCCTGCATCCGATCTGGGAGTGGGACGGCACCGACCTATTCGGCTGGATCGCCACGGCGCCCAGCCCCGTGAAGAAGGCGCACCTCGCCGTTCACCCGGAGATGGCGGTCAGCTACTGGACCACGACCCACGACACCTGCACCGCGGAGTGCCTGGTGGAGTGGTATTACGACGACGACACCCGAGCCGCGGTGTGGAACAAGTTCGCGACGGGTCCTGCGCCGGTCGGATACGACCCGACGATCATCCCGATCTGGGCCGACGGCCCAACGTCCGATCAGTTTGCCGCGCTGCGACTGAGCCCGTATCGGCTGCGGGTCATGCCCGGAACAGTGATGTTGAAGGGCGAAGGCCAGGTGCTGAGCTGGTCCGCCTAGACGTCACGCTTGGGCGCCCAATCGGGACGACTAGGGATCGACCCAGGCCACGAACGCGATCGGCGCTTTTAACCCGTGTGCGTTCGACAGCGCTGAGGTGACTTCACGCTTACCGGTCTCAAGCGCGTCCTCAGCGGAAGGGTGGGACATCTCGAATTCCATGATGGCGACGGGCTTTTCGGCATCGACAACGATGCGCGGACGCCAGGTGACGGTCAGTAGGTACCAAGGTCCGCATCTGGTGGACCAAACCCGCAATGGCCAACCCGCCGTGCAATCCGTTGAAACTGTTAAGGCTTTTCTGGTCCGATGATTGAATTGTTCGCGGGAGTATAAGAATTCGGCGATTGGTGCTATCACAAATACCGCCTTATTCGTTCGGAACAAGCCAAATCGCCGCGCCCCTGCGACTAGAGGCTGACGCACAAACCCCCTGCTATGACGAGCAATTCCAACGATAATCTTCGCTGGCGTCAATCATCTGAGCGAGGGGCACCGAGTGGCGCGCCCCTCTTGCGGCTCGCCACATGTGGCGCGATTCTCATTGCCATGGTCGCGATCACCGACGTCAGCACGCTGCCGTTGGCACCGAAGAACCCGCTGCCGCATCGGCAGTTGGTGAAGTTGGTACGAAGCCTGAATACCGGGCAGGAAGTGATCCGCGACGCCGGCGGTCCCGTGACGCGGATCAAGTTCGGGCCGAAGTGGCTGGTTCCGCCGATCGTGGTGGTCACCTCGCCCGACGGCATCCGCGACGTCTTGGGTCGCACCGACGCGTCGTCGGAGCGATGCATCATTCATGAAGAAGTGCGCAACATGGCGGGCGACAGCCTGTTCGTCCTGCCCACCGAGTCGTGGCTGCCGCGCAAGCGCGCATTACAACCGGTCTTCACCAAACACAACGTCCGAGACTTCGGCGGCCAGATGTCGCGGGCCGCGGAGACTTTCGTCGCTCATTGGCGTGACGGCGGTACCGTCGACCTCGACGTCGAATGCCGCCGGCTGACCATGCGGTCGCTCGGCCGCTCGGTTCTGGGTGTCGACCTCAACGAACGCGCAGATGTCATCGCAGACCACATGCATATCGCATCCTCCTACACCGCCGATCGCGCGCTCCGGCCGGTGCGTGCACCGCGATGGCTACCGACCCCGGCCCGCCGCCGCGCCCGTGCCGCGGTCACCTCGATGCGCAAGGTGACGAGTGAGATGCTGCAGGCGTGCCGTGCCGATCCGGACCGGGACGCACCGCTGGTTCACGCGTTGATTGCGGCCACCGACCCGGAAACCGGCCAGGCGCTCTCCGATGACGACATCTGCAACGACCTGCTGATCTTCATGCTTGCCGGCCACGACACGACCGCGACGGCCCTTACCTATGCGCTGTGGGCGCTGGGGCATCATCGTGAAATCCAGGACCGAGTCGCCGCGGAGGCCGCTGAGATCGGCGATCGGGAGCTGACACCCGAGGACGTGCCCCGGCTCGGATACACCGTCGAGGTGCTGCGGGAGGCGCTCAGATTGCAGCCGCCCGCCGCGGGGGTAGCGCGACTTGCGGTGCACGACATCCCGGTCGGTGGATACCGCGTTGAGGCGGGCAGCATCATGGCCGTGGGAATCTACGCCCTGCATCGGGATCCCGCCTTATGGGACCGGCCGCTGGTCTTCGATCCCGACCGGTTCAGCCCGGAAGCCTCCAAAGGCAGGCACCGTTGGCAATTCGTTCCGTTCATCGCGGGACCGCGCTCGTGCATCGGTGAACATTTCGCGATGCTGGAAACTACCCTCGCCATCGCAACCATCGTCCGGTCACTCGAGATCCGTTCGCTAGACCAGGATTTCCCGGTCGCGGTGCCGTTCACCACCGTCGCCGCCGGGCCCATCCGCGCCACCGTGCGCCCGCGAACTAGACGCGCTTGAGCAGCACCGCCTGTTCGAACGGCAGCCGCGCGAAGATCGGCCGCCACGTTCCCTTGACCGACGGCGCCGCTTCGGCCTGTGGCATCACGCGCGGATCGGTCAGCTCGAACGTCTTGCCGTAGCGGCGCATCCGCCCGCCGCCGGCCGACACGATATTCTTCAGCCAGTGCCGGTTGGGGCCGTAGGTGAGCAAGATCGCCACGCCGTCATCGGTGTTGAACACCGTCAACGGCGTCCGGTACGGTGTGCCCGACTTTCGGCCGATGTGCTCGAGGATGCCCATGGCTGGCGCCCGTCCGCTGGATCGGGTTGGTGAAAATACAAGGTGAACCGCGCCAGCCATTGCGGTAATTGCATGAAAGCAATCAAACTCTTAGGTCATGGCCTATCTCAAGCCTCCCTGGTTCACCCGCACGGTCTTCAACAAGATCGCCGTCGCGACCGGGATGAGCAACACCGAGAAGCTGACCGTGACCAGGCGCCGCAGCAAGCAACGTCAAGAGATTCCGGTGATCCCGGTCGACGTTGGCGGAACCAAGTACGTGGTATCCACCCGTGGCGAAGCCGAGTGGGTGAAGAATCTGCGGGCCGATCCGAACGCGACGATCGGGTCGACGGCGTATGTCGCGCGGGAAATCCCCGAACAGGACCGCCAGGCGGTCCTCACCGCCTACCGCGAGAAAGCCGGCCGCGCGGTCGACGGCTACTTCCGTAAGCTGCCCCGCGAGGCCGATCACCCGGTGTTCGTCGTCACTCCCAAGGGCTGACCACTACACCCTGTAGTTGCCGCGTTCGGCCGGGCTGCAACACTAGTGGTCATGCACCGCACCGACGTCTCCGCGAAGCTCTTCGCCGACGCGTGCGCCGCCATCCCCGGGGGGGTGAACTCGCCGGTGAGGGCCTTCTCCTCGGTCGGCGGCACTCCCCGGTTCATCACCTCCGCGACGGGGTACTGGCTGATCGACGCCGACGACAACCGCTACGTCGACCTGGTGTGCTCCTGGGGGCCGATGATCCTCGGCCACGCCCACCCCGCCGTCGTCGAGGCAGTACAGCGCGTCGCCGCTGATGGTTTGTCGTTCGGCGCGCCCACACCGTCGGAGACCGAACTGGCCACCGAGATCATCGGCCGCGTGGCTCCGGTGGAGCGGCTCCGCATGGTCAACTCCGGCACCGAGGCCACCATGAGCGCGATCCGGCTGGCCCGCGGCTACACCGGCCGCGCCAAGATCATCAAGTTCTCCGGCTGCTACCACGGCCACAGCGACGCACTGCTGGCCGATGCCGGCTCGGGTGTCGCCACTCTGGGGCTACCGTCATCGCCTGGGGTGACCGGCGCGGCCACCGCTGACACGATCGTCTTGCCGTACAACAACGTTCCCGCGGTGGAAGAGGTATTCGGACGGTTCGGCGACGAGATCGCCTGCGTCATCACCGAGGCCAGCGCCGGCAATATGGGCACCGTCGCGCCGCTGCCCGGCTACAACGCGGCGCTGCGCCGCATCACCGCCAACCACCGCGCGCTGCTGATCTCCGACGAGGTGATGACCGGCTTCCGGGTGAGCCGATCCGGTTGGTACGGCGTCGATCCCGTCGACGCCGACCTGTTTACCTTCGGAAAGGTGATGAGCGGCGGTCTGCCCGCCGCCGCATTCGGCGGCCGCGCCGAGGTGATGGAGCGACTCGCGCCGCTTGGGCCGGTGTACCAGGCGGGCACCCTGTCGGGTAACCCGGTCGCCATGGCCGCCGGGCTTGCGACACTGCGGGCCGCCGACGACGCCGCCTACGCAGTGCTGGACGCCAACGCCGACCGCCTCGCGGCGCTGCTCGGCCGGGCGTTGACAGAAGCCGGTGTGGCACACCAGGTTCAGCGCGCGGGGAACATGCTCAGTGTGTTCTTCGCCGAAGAGCCTGTCCACGATTTCGCGGCCGCGCGAGCCACCGAGACCTGGCGCTTCCCGCCGTTCTTCCACGCGCTGCTCGACGCGGGCGTTTACCCGCCGCCGAGCGCGTTCGAAACCTGGTTCGTCTCAACAGTTCTGGATGACGAGGCATTCGAGCGCATCGCCGACGCGCTGCCCAGCGCCGCCCTCGCCGCCGCGAAAGCGACTAAACCGGCATGACAGAGAAGACGATCGTGCACGTGATGCGCCACGGCGAGGTGTACAACCCCGACAAGATCCTGTACGGCCGACTGCCCGACTACCACCTGTCCGAACGTGGACGGGCGCAGGCGCAGGCGGTTGCGGGTTGGTTGGCGCTGCGCGACGTCGTCTACGTGGTGGCCTCGCCGCTGGAGCGCGCGCAGGAGACCGCCGAGCCGATCGCGACGGGGCTCGGCCTGCCGGTCGACACCGACGACGACCTGATCGAGTCGACGAACATCTTTCAGGGCCAACGTGTCTCACCGGGCGACGGTGCCCTGCGCGATCCCCGCAACTGGTGGTACCTGCGCAATCCGCGCACACCGTCGTGGGGTGAGCCCTACGATGAGATCGCGGTGCGAATGACCGCGTCGGTAAATCGCGCCAGGATCAAGGCGGCGGGTCACGAGGCGGTGTGCGTCAGTCATCAGTTGCCCGTCGAAATGCTCCGCCGGGCGATGACGGGTCAGCCGTTGCCCCACTTCCCGACCCGGCGGATGTGCAACCTGGCCTCGCTGACGTCCTTCTATTTCCACGGCGATACCTACGTCGGCTGGGGATACTCGGAGCTGGCCGGGAAGTGAAGCGCCTGGTGGCCCTGGCAAGCGCGGCGATCGTCGCGCTCGCTGGCTGCTCCACCGGTGACGACGCCGTCGCCCAGGGCGGCACCTTCGAGTTCGTGGCGCCCGGCGGCAAGACCGACATCTTCTACGATCCGCCCGGAAACCGTGGGCGCCCAGGCAAGTTGGAAGGGCCCGAGCTGATGGACCCCGCCAAGACGATCTCGCTCGACGACTTCACCGGCAAGGTCGTGGTGATCAACGTGTGGGGGCAGTGGTGCGGACCGTGCCGCACCGAGATCACCCAGCTGCAGAAGGTGTACGACAAAACGC
>DASQCE010000022.1:0-7311 GCA_035634855.1 Mycobacterium sp. | reverse complement strand
GCAGTTCGGCACCAACCACCTCGGCCATTTCGCATTGACCGGTCAGCTACTCGACAACATCCTGCCGGTCGAAGGGTCGCGGGTGGTTACGGTCAGCAGCTTCGGTCACCGTATATTGGCCCGGATCCATTTCGACGACCTGCAGTTGGAGCGCAAGTACAATCGCGTCGAGGCCTACGGGCAATCCAAGCTCGCGAATCTTCTGTTCACCTACGAGCTGCAGCGGCGCTTCAAGCTCAAGGGGGACCCCACAGTCGCTCTGGCCGCGCATCCCGGTTTTGCCGACACCGAACTCATGCGCCACCTACCCGGTTTCATCCCAGACTTCTTCTGGCGCCCCTTCGCCCAGCCCACTGACATGGGCGCGCTGCCGACGCTTCGCGCGGCCACCGACCCCGGTGCACAAGGCGGCCAGTACTACGGGCCCGACGGCATCGGAGAAGTGCAGGGCTCCCCGAAAGCCGTTGAGTCAAGCAAACAGTCGCACAACGAGGACCTCCAGCGCCGACTGTGGATGGTGTCCGAAGAGCTCACCGGCGTGACGTACCCCGTCTGATGCGCACCGTCGAGGAACACCAGCGCGTCGTCGCCGGACTGATCACCGGAAGGCCACCGGTCGGGTTGCCGCTCTCCGACGCACTCGGCCTTGTGCTGGCCGAAGATGTAGTGGCGCCGCTGTCGCTACCCGGGTTCGACAACTCGGCGATGGATGGGTACGCCGTGGTGGCCGACGACGTCGCCGCCGCGACACCCGAGCAGCCGGT
The DNA here is from genome assembly GCA_035634855.1 of Mycobacterium sp. Classification (GTDB taxonomy): domain Bacteria; phylum Actinomycetota; class Actinomycetes; order Mycobacteriales; family Mycobacteriaceae; genus Mycobacterium. Next base: position 6,547 of record DASQCE010000022.1, on the reverse strand, counting down.
GTTGCTGCCCGTCGCCGAGGACATCCCCGCCGGCCGCACAGACCCGCTCATACTGAAACCCGGTACGGCACACCGCATCATGACAGGTGCGCCGGTGCCGACGGGTGCAACCGCTGTGGTGCCCGTCGAGGCCACTGACGGCGCAACCGACACCGTGTCCATCCAGGCGACCGCCAAAGCCGGTCAGCACATCCGCCGTGCGGGCGAGGACGTGACGGCGGGTACCACGGTGCTGCGGGCGGGCCAGGTGGTCACCCCGGCCATGCTGGGCCTGGCCGCTGCGCTCGGCTTGGGTGAGCTGAAAGTGGTTCCGCGGCAACGGGTGTTGGTGATGTCCACGGGCTCGGAGTTGGTGGCGCCCGGCACGCCGTTGCGACCTGGCCAGATCTACGAGTCCAACGCCGTGATGTTGGCTGCGGCCGCGCGCGACGCCGGCGCACACGTGGTCGTCGCACCGATGACCAGTGACGACGTGGACACGTTCCGCGAGGCGCTGAGCCGCCACACCGGCGAAGCCGACCTGATCATCACCACGGGCGGGGTCAGCGCCGGGGCCTACGAGGTGGTCAAGGATGCGCTCGGAGCCGGAGGGCCGGCGACGTCGGGCATCGGAGCCGGAGGGCCGGCGACGTCGGGCGTCGGAGCGGGAGGGCCGGCGACGTCGGGTGGAAGCGGCGAGGTCGACTTCGTCAAGGTGGCCATGCAGCCCGGCATGCCGCAGGGCGCGGGCTTCGTGAACGGCACGCCGATCATCACGCTGCCGGGCAACCCGGTCAGCTCGCTGGTGTCGTTTGAGGTGTTCGTCCGCGCGCCATTGCGCACCGCGATGGGGCTGCCGAATCCGGACCGCCCGCGACGCACCGCCGTGCTCGCCGAGGACCTGACCTCACCGCGCGGCAAGCGTCAGTTCCGACGAGGTGTGCTCGACCGCGACGCGGGCACCGTCACCAGCTACGGCCCGCCCGCCTCACACCATCTGCGCTGGCTGGCCTCGGCCAACTGCCTGCTCGAGATCGACGAGGACGTCGCCGAGGTGGCCGCCGGGTCGCCGGTGCAGGTGTGGGACCTGACCTAAGGCCTATGGGCGCGACTACCCGCCCGTAGAATCGCTGCACGATGGCCAGACGCCCCGATCTCAAATCCGGCCCCGCGCGGCTCCTGGCGCTGGTCCGCACCACCGTTCCGCCGATGCACTCTGCAGGACTGCCGTTCGTCGGGGCCAGCCTGGCGCTAGCAGCGGTCGGGCGAAAGAACCGGTGGCTTCGCCGGGCGGGTCTGACTTCGGCCGCCGCCCAAGCCGCATTCTTCCGGCATCCGCCGCGAGTGCCACCGACGCGTCCCGGTGTCGTCGTCGCGCCTGCGGACGGGCTCATCTGCCTTATCGAGGAGGCGCTGCCGCCTGCCGAACTCGGCCTGCCCGCAACGCCGTTGCCGCGCATCAGCATCTTCCTGTCGATTTTCGATGCGCACGTGCAGCGGGCACCGATCAGCGGTGAGGTTGTCGCCGTCGAGCACCGCCCCGGGCTGTTCGGCTCGGCCGAACTGGAGGCCGCCAGCGAGGACAACGAACGCAACAGCGTGCTGATCCGTACTCCCCACGGCGCCGAGGTGATCGCCGTACAGATCGCCGGCCTGGTGGCGCGGCGCATCGTTTGCGATGCCAAGGCCGGTGACAAGCTGACGATCGGCGACACCTACGGCCTTATCCGATTCGGCTCGCGACTGGACACCTACCTGCCCGCGGGCTCCAACGTCCTGGTCACCACGGGACAGCGGGCGCTGGCCGGCGAAACCGTGTTGGCCGAGCTGCCGTGAAACCGCACATCAAGGCGCCCGTCATGAGCCTGCGCATCCTGCCCAGCGCCATGACGGTGGCGGCCATCTGCTTCGGGCTTAGCGCGGTCAAGTTCGCGCTCGACAATCGGCCGACAGAGGCTATGGCCTTCCTCGCAATCGCCGCGATCCTCGACGCGCTCGACGGTCGCATGGCCCGCGCCCTCAAGGTGACCTCCCGCATGGGCGAGGAGATCGACTCGCTGGCCGATGCGGTGAACTTCGGTGTGGCACCGGCATTCATCGTCTACGGCACACTGCTCTCGCATTCGCGTGTCGGCTGGATCGTGGTGCTGCTGTATGCGGTTTGCATCGTATTGCGGCTGGCCCGCTACAACGCGATGCTAGACGTCGATCAGCCCGCCTACGAGAAGAAGTACTTCGTGGGCATGCCTGCGCCGGCAGGCGCGATCGGCGCGATCGGGCCGTTGGCCGCCAAGATGCAGTTCGGCGAGGGCTGGTGGACATCGGAAGTGGCCGTGGTGATCTGGATGATCGGCGTATCGCTGCTGGTGGTCAGCACGCTGCCGATGCGCAAGATCCACACCTTTTCGGTGTCGCCGAACATGGTCGCCCCGTTACTCGCGGCGCTGGCGATCCTCGTGGCAGCGTCAATTCTTTACGGCTACATCACGATCCTGGTGATCATCCTCGCCTACGTCATCCACATCCCGTTCGCCATCCGCACCAGGCGTTTCCTGGCCGAGCATCCGGAGGTGTGGGACGACAAACCACGACAACAGCGCGCGGCGCGCAGGGCGCTCCGACGGGCGGCAGGCCCACAACGCCGCCGGTCGATGATGCGGCTCGGCCTACGCAGACCGGGTGCGTGAGATGACGCAGACGCAGGTCGAGGCGGATCCGCCGCTGAGCCACCTGCGGCTGACCGCACGCCTGAACACGTCGGCGCTGGACGCCCGGCGTGGAGTGGTGCGTCTGCATCCGGAAGCCATTGCGGCCCTTGGCATTCGGGAGTGGGACGCGGTGTCGCTGACCGGTTCGCGCACTACCGCCGCGGTGGCCGGGGTGGCACCTGCGGGCACGCCGACCGGCACCGCGCTGCTCGACGACGTGACGCTGTCCAACGCCGGGCTGCGCGAGGACACCACCGTGATCGTCTCGGCGGTCACCGTTTACGGCGCCCGATCGGTGACGGTGACCGGCTCGAACCTGGCCACCCAGTCGATCTCGTCGGCGACACTGCGTCAGGCCCTGCTGGGCAAGGTGATGACCGTCGGCGATACCGTGTCGCTACTGCCGCGCGACCTGGGACCCGACATCCCGACCTCGGGGGCCGCCGCGGCGCTGGCGTCGTCCGTCGGCATCACGTGGACCTCCGAGCTGTTGACGGTCACCGGCGTCGACCCCGCGGGACCGGTTAGCGTGCAACCGAATTCGGTGGTGAGTTGGGGCGACGGGGTGACCCCGACCGCGCCCGCCACCGCGGGCCAGCACACGGTGTCAACGCCGACGCAGTCGGCGACGGTCAACATCGACGATCTCAAGGGCTCGCACGCCCAGGCCGGCCGGCTCACCGAATGGCTCAAGCTCGCACTCGACCAGCCCGAGCTGCTCGAAACGCTTGGGGCCACAACCAATCTCGGCGTGTTGGTGTCCGGGCCCGCGGGCGTCGGCAAGGCCGCGCTGGTGCGTGCCGTGTGCGCCGATCGGCGGCTCGTGGAACTCGACGGCCCCGAGGTGGGCGCGCTGCGCGCGGAAGACCGGCTGAAGAGCGTCGCGTCGGCGGTCGCCACCGTGCGCGACGGCGGCGGTGTGCTGCTCATCACCGACATCGACGCGCTGTTGCCGTCGACCGCCGATCCGGTGTCGACGCTGATCCTCGCCGAACTGCGCAGCGCGGTCGGCACGCGCGGCGTCGCGTTCGTCGCCACCTCGCAGCAGCCCGACGGCGTCGACCCACGACTGCGGGCACCCGACCTGTGCGACCGCGAGCTCGGGCTGAGCCTTCCCGATGCAGCCGTCCGCAAGCAACTGCTCGAGGTGCTGCTGCGCGACGTGCCGTCCGATGAGCTCAATCTGGACGAAGTCGCCGCGCGCACACCGGGTTTCGTCGTCGCCGATCTGTCGGCATTGGTGCGGGAGGCCGCGTTGCGGGCGGCGGCGCGGGCCAGCACGGACGGCAAGCCGCCGGTGTTGATACAGGACGACCTGATCGGAGCGACGACTGTCATCCGCCCACTGTCGCGTTCGGCCACCGAAGAGGTCTCGGTCGGATCGGTGACGCTCGACGACGTCGGCGACATGGCCGCCACCAAACAGGCACTCACCGAGGCGGTGCTGTGGCCGTTACAGCATCCCGAGACCTTCCAGCGCCTGGGCGTCGCGCCGCCGCGCGGTGTTCTTCTCTACGGCCCCCCCGGATGCGGCAAGACCTTCGTGGTGCGCGCGCTGGCCAGCTCCGGGCGGCTGTCGGTGCACGCGGTCAAGGGTGCCGAACTGATGGACAAATGGGTTGGCTCCTCGGAGAAGGCGGTGCGCGAACTGTTCCGGCGCGCCCGCGATTCGGCGCCGTCGCTGGTGTTCCTCGACGAGATCGACGCGCTTGCGCCCCGGCGCGGGCAGAGCTTCGACTCCGGCGTCACCGACCGCGTGGTCGCGGCGCTGTTGACCGAGCTCGACGGCATCGAGCCGCTGCGCGACGTCGTGGTGCTCGGCGCGACCAACCGGCCCGATCTGATCGACCCCGCGCTGCTGCGGCCGGGACGACTCGAGAAGCTGGTGTTCGTCGAACCGCCCGACGCCGAGGCGCGCCGCGAAATTCTGCGCACCGCAGGCAAATCCATCCCGCTCAGCGACGACGTCGACCTGGACGCACTCGCCGGAGAGATCGAGGGTTACAGTGCAGCCGACTGCGTGGCGCTGCTGCGCGAGGCCGCGCTGACCGCGATGCGCCGGTCGATCGATGCGGCCGACGTGACCGCCGCCGATGTCGCCAAGGCCCGCGAGGCCGTGCGGCCGTCGCTGGACCCGGCTCAGGTTGAGTCGCTGCGGGCGTTCTCGGCCGCACGCTAGGTCAGCTGTGCTCGGCGAGCTCGGCAAGCCTCTCGATCGACGCCCGCAGTTTGTCCGCGGTCATGGCCCGCGCGATTGGCAGGCGCATCTCGTCGGTCAGCCGCGACCAGTCGTAGGTGTGGGTGACCAGCGTCCGTGACTCCTCGAGGGATTCCAGCTGCCATCGCCACAAGTGACCCGGCGGCTCGTGCCCCGGCTCCGAGGGCCGCCACGCGATGAGCCGGCCCTCCTCGAACTCGACGACGTGGTTCTCCCGGACGCTTCCCATGGTGATCGTCATCGTGAACACATCACCCACCGCCCGCACCCGTTGGCCGGTTGGCGCTTCGGCCAGGTTGTTGTTGCCGTCCCATCGCGGCTGCAGCGATGGATCGGCAATGAGTTCGAAGATCTTGTCCGCAGGCGCCGCGATCTCGCGGCTCGAGCTGACGACCTTGGGAGCCTCGGTGTGCACGATCCGATTCAACAGCATCTTGACAGTGACAAGTTTACGAGGCATAGTCAGCTCCAGAACTTGCCACTGTCAAGATTGAGCATCGGAGGCCTCATGACCGCCCCAACCACCACGTTTGTTCGAGCCGGCGATCGTGACCGCGAGCGGACTGCCAATCAGCTGGGCCGGGCGCTGTCCCAGGGGTACCTCGCGATTGACGAGTACGAGAACCGGCTTCAGGCCACCTTCGCAGCTCACACCACCGCCGAACTGCGCCAGCTCGTCGCCGACCTGCCACTCGCGCAGCTTCGCCGCAACGATCCCCGGCGGCAGGCCGCACGACGGCGCGCCGCACGGCTTGGCGTGCGGATTCATCTCGGCGCCTACCTGGCGATGGTCGTCATCGTGCTCACGGTGTGGCTGGCAGTCGGGCTCACGGCAGGCGCCTGGTACTTCTGGCCGATCTGGCCAATCCTCGGCGCAGGCATCGGCCTTGTCTCCCACGCTGTCCCCGTCCGCTTCGCGGGCCCCGGGCTATGCCACTCGCGTCTGGCGATCGACGGCCGCCGCCAGTTCAGCAGCATCAGGTAGCCGCTCGCTTGCCCACGCGACATAGCTGTCGGGACGGACGAGCACGGCGTCGGGTAGCTCCGGATGGGCGTCGACGGCACGCACGATGTCCTGCCGATCCAGCTGCACCGGCGCGGCCGTCACCAGGACGAATTTGCCTTCGCGGAGCAGTTCGTACACCCGCTTGCCGCTGCATACGATGTCGGGCATGCGGCGGCCGACCATCCAGTCGTCGCCACGCTCGCGCGGATAGGCGATCCCGATGCCGCTGAGGCGTTCGGCGAGCAGCCGCCTGCCGCGGGGCACCCGGGTTACGGTTCCGAGCAGCGCCGCGCGCAGCAGACGCCGCGGCTTGGAGCTGCTGAGCACGAGCTGATTGAAAGTGTCGGTCAGCCGCAGCACGCTGGCGCCGACAGGATGGCGTTCGGCCTCGTAAGTGTCCAGGAGCGACGGCGGCGCGGATCCGCGCACGGCGGCGGCCAGCTTCCAACCCAGGTTCATCGCGTCGCCGATGCCGGTGTTCATCCCCTGACCGCCGAGCGGCGAGTGCACGTGGGCGGCGTCACCCGCCAGAAAGACGCGGCCCTTCCGGTAGTGCCTTGCCTGCCGGCGCTCGCTGAGAAACCTAGAGCTCCAGCGCATCTCGGTCATGCCGTAGTCATGGCCCGCTATGCGCTG
>DASQCE010000021.1:0-2666 GCA_035634855.1 Mycobacterium sp. | reverse complement strand
CATCGACTGAGCACAACACCAGCGAGCACACCACCGCGTCGAACGGCTCAGCATCCGAGAACTGCTCCACGGGGCACCCACGCCGCGACGGCCGCCTGCTGAGCCAGTACCGCGAGCCTGCGCTCGGGCTCGAAGGCGACGACCTTGGTCACCGGGTCGGGATACAACTCGAAGTTCGTCCCCGTGCCCGCGCCGACCTCGAGCACCCTGCCGGAAAGTCCGGCCAGGTTCTCGCGCCGCAGTCGCTTCAAGGACTCGGGCTCGTGGCGTGCCATCACGGTCCACGTCCGCGTGAAGAACGGGTTTTCCACGCCGCTACCGCTAATCGAGCATCCCCTTCAACATTGCGATCGCCTCTTGCGGTGGCGCATCGGGGTCAACCGCACCTGAGACGATGTGGCCGATGCACACCGACTTCATCACCCGGTCTGCGAACGCCTCGACATCACCCCACGGCAGGTACGGTCGCGCGATCAGCAGCGCCGCCACCCCGTGGGCCACCGTCCACAGTTCCAGGGCCAGCGTGGTGGCTTCGCCGGGCGGGTATATGCCTTCGGCGATCAACGCCTCGACCGAATGGCGCATGTGCACGAACGCCGAGCTGTTGAGCGCCACATCCACGTCGCTGCCAGGTCGGCTCTCGGCCATGGTCGCGATCCGGTACAGCTCAGGGGTTTTCATTGCGAAGCGGACGTAGGCCAGGCCCTGTGCGCGCAGCACATCGATGGTCGACGGCTGATCGACCGCCACCCGCTGCATCTCCTCGTCGAGCTTCTCGAAGTACCTGGCGCAGACGGCGTCGAGCAGCGCGTCCTTGTCGGCGAAGTGCAGATAGATCGACGGCGGCGTCACCCCGACCCGCTGTGCGACCAACCGGATGGACACCGCCTTCGCGTGCCCGGTTTCCAACAGCAGTTCAGTTGTCGCGTCGAGGATCTCCTCGCGCAACTGCTCGCCCGAACCCCGCGGGGCGCGGCGTCGCCTCGACGGCTCGACCGACACGCTAACCACTGTCCGCTATAGAGGCCGCGACCCGGTCGCGTCTCTGGACCGTCGGCGGGTCGTCGTCGCCTGTCTCGCTGATGCCGATGCGCTCGTGCAACCTGGCCAGCGGCTTCGGTGCCCACCAGTTCCACCGGCCGAGCACATGCATGAACGCAGGCACCAGCATCATGCGCACCAGGGTCGCGTCGGCCAGCACCGCCAGCGTGAGGCCCAAGCCGAACATCCGCATGAACGCCACCTGCGCCGCGATCAGTGCGGCGAACGAGATCGCCATCAGCAATGCCGCGGCGGTCACGACGCGGCCGGTTCGCGCCAGGCCGAGCGCGACGCTTTCGTCGGTGTCGGCGCTGGTCTTCACCCGGCCTTCCGTCGCCGGCCCGGCGGCTCCGGCCTTGAGCCAGTACTCGCGGATCCGCGATACCAGGAAGACCTCGTAGTCCATGGATAGCCCGAACGCGATGCAGAACAGCAACACCGGCAGGTTTGCGACCAGTGTTCCGGTCGATGTGGTGCCCAGCGCGCCGAGGTGGCCCTCCTGGAAGATCCACACCAGCGCGCCGAATGCGGCCGTCAGTGATAAGACGTTGAGCGCCAACGCCTTCAACGGCAACACCACGCTGCCGGTGAGCAGGAACAGCAGCACGAACGTGATCGCGGCGATGATCCCGAGGACGATCGGCAGCCGGGACGTGATCGCCTGCGAGCTGTCGCGGTTGATCTGCGCGACGCCGGTCAGTTGCACCTGCTGGTCTGCGGGGGGCGTCACCGCGCGCAACTGGTCGAGCTGGGCTTCGGAAGCGTCGCTGAACAGCGGTGCCGTGCTGCCGACGGTGAGGAATGCACTTCCCTCCTTGAATCCGGTGGCCGCTGACGGCGGTCCGGCGGTCCTGCCGCCGACGAACGTGCCACCGGGCGACGACACCGACGACACGTCGGGCACCTGAGACAGAGCCGCGGCGTAGCGGTCGAGGTCGGCGGGCGTGACGCCGTTGGTGTTCGGAATGACAACGCTGACGTTGCGTGCGGAGTCCACCGCGAAGTCGTTGCGCAACTCGTCACCGACCTGGCGCGCAGACAAGGTCTGCGGCAGCACGCGATCGTCGGGGAAGCCCCATCTAATCCCAAGGAACGGCGCACCGAGCACCAGCAGCAGAGCGACGATCGCGACACCGACCGGAATCGCCCGGCGCATAACGAATTTCGTGGACCGGTACCAGAAGTTCTGCTGGATCGGCCTATGCACGGGATCGGGCCTGCGGAAAACCCGCCGAGCCAGCCGCCGCGCATCCAGCGAATCGAGCCGGTCACCGAGCAGCGCGATCGTCGCCGGTGCCACCACGATGGCCGCGACGGCCGCGAACGTCACCACCGCGATGCCCGCATAGGCGAACGACTTCAGGAAGTACATCGGGAACAGCACCATCGCGACCATCGACAGTGCGACCGTCATCGCCGAGAACAACACGGTCCGGCCCGCCGTCGCCATGGTGCGCACCAGCGCGCGCTCGCGGTCGGCGCCATCGGCGAGTTCGTCGCGGTATCTGCTGATGATCAACAGCGTGTAGTCGATGGCCAGCGCCAAGCCCATCGCCACGGTCAGGTTCAGCGCGAAGATCGACACGTCGGTGATCAGCGTGATGGCCCGCAGCACCGCCATTGAA
>DASQCE010000020.1:0-5822 GCA_035634855.1 Mycobacterium sp. | reverse complement strand
TCGCGGGCGCGATGTTCTACCGGCGGTTGATGACCGCCGATGCGCCGGACACGGACTTCGTCACCCGTGTCGTGAACACCGTGCTTGGTGCGTGACTCACTCCGCGCGGTCGCCCTGCGCAGCATCGAGGAGCTCACGGGCGTGCGCCCGGCCGCTGTCGGACTCCCCCAATCCGGCCAGCATGCGCGCCAGTTCGGAGACGCGGTCGTCATCGTCGAGGCGGCGCACCCCGCTGGACTTGTTTCGTCCGCCGCTGTCGACCACGAGGTGGACGTCGGCGTAGGCGGCGACCTGTGGCAGGTGCGTGACGACGATAACCTGGTGCGTCCGTGCCAACCGGGCCAGCCGCCGCCCGATCTGCACAGCGGCACGACCGCCCACGCCGGCGTCGACCTCGTCGAAGACCATCGTGGTGCCCTCCGCCGAGGCCGCCAGCACCACTTCGAGCGCCAACATGACGCGAGACAGCTCGCCGCCCGACGCGCTCTTGCTCAGTGGCAATACGTCGGTGCCCCGGTGTGCGGCGAAGCCGAACTCGACGGCGTCGACACCGTCGTGCCCGGCGTGGACCGTCGCACCCGACGGCAGAGTCAGCGGTGCGGAGTCGTCCGCGCGCGCCGGGATGCTGGTGACCGAGGCCGTGAATTCCGCGTCGGCCATGGCCAGGCCCGTCAGCTCGGCCGTCACAGCCTTTGCCAGACCCTTGGCGGCCTTCGTCCGTGCCTTGGTGAGTTCGGTTGCGGCGCTGACGACCTTGGCCTCGAGCTCCGCGACGCGACGCTCGAGTTCGGCGAGCGCCTCCTCAGAGACGTCGAGCTGCGCCAGGCGCTCGCGCGACTCGTGCGCCCACTGCAGCACACCGTCGATGTCGGCGGCGTACTTGCGGGTCAGCGTGCGCAGCTCGCCCTGCCGGGCCAGCTTGGTCTCTAAAGTGCTTGCATCGCTAGGCAATTCGGCCAAATAATCGCTGAGTTCGGTAGAGACGTCGGTGATGACGGCCAACGCACCGGCGAGCTGCTCGGCCAGCGTCCGCAACGCCGAGTCGTCCGTCGCATCCAACGCCGACTTCGCGTGCCCGACACCGTTGGCGGCCGACGCATCCGGCGACACATCGTCATCAAGGCCGGATAGGGCCGCGCGTGCCGCTTGCGCGGCCTCGCGCAGCGCGTCGAGTTCGGACAGCCGGCGGATATCGCCGACGAGCGCGTCATCCTCGCCGGGTTCCGGTGCTACGGTGTCGATTTCGTTGAGTCCGAACTTGAGCCGGTCGGCTTCCTGCGCCAGCTCGCGTGCCCGCTGCTTGCGGTCGGCAAGATCGCGGCGGGCCTCGAGCCAGTCGTCACGCACCCGTCGATAGCGCTTCAGTTGCGACTCGACGTCGACGAAACGGTCGAGGGCCGCCCGCTGCTCCTCCGGTCGCATCAGCCGTAGTTGGTCGTTCTGACCATGCAGCGCGAGCAGTTCAGAGGTGAACGTGCTCAGCGACTTCGCCGGTACGCTGCGGCCGCCGAGGTAGGCGCGCGACGGCCCGTCCCGGCTTACGGACCGGGTGGCGATGACGCTGCCGTCGTCGTCGCGGTCCGCCCCAGATGACGAGAGGATCTCGTCGACCCGGTTGGCCACGCCGTCACCGAGTTCAATTGTGGTAAAACGCCCTTCGACAACCGCACGGTCAGTGCCCGAACGCACCCTTGTCGCATCGGCGCGGGCCCCGCCGAGCAGGTGCAGGCCCGACACCACCATGGTCTTGCCCGTGCCGGTCTCGCCGGTCAGCACGGTGAACCCGCGATCGAACTCGGCGGTCGCGGTGCTGATGGCTCCCAGGGACTCGATACGGATTTCGGCTAGCACTACTGTCCGCGCCACCCCGTGACCGGCAACCGGAACTTGCGCACCAGGCGGTCGGTGAACGGCGCGCTGTCAAGGCGCACCCACTTGAGCGGGATGCCGCAGCGCGTCACCTCCAACCGGCCGCCTGCGGGGACGATCATTTCGCGCCGACCGTCGCAGAACACCAGCGCGTCGTGGCCGCTTGCCTCGACCTCGATGGCGATGGCGGCCTCCGGGCTGGTCACCATCGGCCGTGCGAACAATGCGTGAGCGTTGTTGGGCACCACCAGGATCGCTTCCAGATCGGGCCACACGATCGGCCCGCCGGCCGAGAACGCCCATGCCGTGGAGCCGGTGGGTGTCGCCACCAACACGCCATCGCAGCCGAACGCCGATACCGGCCTTCCGTCAACTTCGATTACCGCCCCCAGCACGCCCAGCCGCGGTCCCTTCTCGAGGCTCGCCTCGTTCAGCGCCCACCCGCGGTCGGTGATCTTGCCGTCGGCGCGCACCACGACGTCGAGCGTCATGCGTTCCTCGACACGGTAGTCCCGCTTGACGACGTGGTCGAGCACGGAGTCGATGTGATCGGCCTCGGCCTCGGCGAGGAAGCCGATGCGGCCGAGATTGACACCCAGCACGGGTATTTCGACGTTACGGGCGAGCTCGGCGGCGCGCAGGAACGTGCCGTCGCCGCCGAGGACGAGGACCAGTTCGCAGCCTTCGGCGGCGCGGTCATCGGCGTCGACCACCTCGATCTCCACGCCGAGCGCACGCATGTCGTCGGGCGCCAGGTGCACCGGGCCGCGGTCGACGGCTTCTGCGGAGAGCACGCGCAGGCCAATACCGTTGTCGCTCAACACTTTCTCCACGCGGCGAGCGACCTCGGTGGCCTCATCGCGACCCGTGTGCACCACGAGCAGGATAGTGCGTTCGCACGTCATTGCGGACCCTCCGCGACCGCTTTGAATACCGCCTGCTCGAGGCGTTCGCCCTGCAGCGGACCGTCGGTCCCGGCCCGCAGGTGCAGGAAGTACTCAACGTTGCCGGACGGACCCGGCAGCGGGCTGGCGGTGACACCGACCGTCTGCCACCGGAGTTCGGCGGCCCGGTGCGCAACTGCAAGCACCGCGTCCGCGCGCAGGTCAGGGTCCGAAATGACTCCTCCGGCACCGACCCGATCCCTACCGACCTCAAACTGCGGCTTCACCATAGGAACGATATCCGCGTCGCCTGACGCGCAGGAGGTCAGTGCCGGCAGCACCGTTGCCAACGAGATGAACGACAGATCGGCGACCACGAGGTCGACGGGTCCGCCGATCGCGTCTGCGGTCAGTTCACGGACATTGGTGCGTTCGAGCACCGACACCCGCGCGTCGTTGCGCAGTGACCAGGCCAACTGGCCGTAGCCGACGTCGACGGCGACGACCTCACGAGCGCGTCTGTCGAGCAACACCTCGGTGAAGCCACCGGTGGAGGCGCCTGCGTCCAGGCAGCGACGGTCCTCGACCGACAAGCCGAACGCGTCGAGCGCGCCGATCAGCTTGTGCGCGCCGCGGGAGACCCACGTCCTCTCACCACCGCCCTCAACGATGAGCGAGGCACTGACCGCCACGGCTGTTGCAGGCTTAGCAGCGGGCATGCCATCGATGGTGACGCGGCCGGCGCCGATCAACTCGGCCGCCTGCTGTCGCGAGCGGGCAAGACCGCGCCGCACCAGCTCGGCGTCAACACGAGCGCGCCGCGTCACGTGCGGTTAGCCCTTCTCGACCGATTCCAGGGCACGCACCAGCAGGTCGTGGGCCTCCTCGAGCCTCGCCGCAATGGTGTCGATGTCCGACTCGGCGAGCTCGTCGAAGTTGGAGCCCTCTTGCGCGGGGTCGGGTACATCTGCCAGCAACTCCGCGATCTGGGCGCGGATCTGATCGGGGTCGGTACTCATCTCGCTGTTTACGCTAGCCGATTCGGCGGGCTCAGCAGGGACCAGCGATCCATAGCTTGTCGCGCTGTGTCGTCACCCGCCATCAAGACGACGCGCCTGCTGTCGAGGTGAGCATTCCAGACCGCGCTGGCGGTGGCACGGACCACTGAGAGCGGGTCTCCTGGGTCCCTGCCGGTCGACTGCACTGTCACCGCGGACGGGCCAACGTCGACGTACCAGCCCGGGTGCGGCCCGATGCGGAGGCTGTCGGCGCGGGCGTACAGCGAGCGCAGGTCTTCGGCGACGTAGTTGGGTCGCTGTCCGACCGCGGCGTACACGGTATCGGCGGCGGTGCTGACACCGGACAACACGAGCATGCTGGGCAGACCGGCGGCGTTGGCACCGGCGATGTCGGTGTCGAGACGGTCACCGACGACCAGTGGGGTGCGAAACTTGCCGCGCGACAACGCGTCCGTCAACAACGTCGGCCCGGGCTTGCCGGCCACCTGCGGCTTGCTGTCGGTGGCGGCACAAAGCGCGGCGACCATCGCTCCGTTTCCAGGAAGTAATCCCTGTTCGGACGGCAGCGTTTTGTCGACATTCGCGGCGACCCACAGCGCACCGCCGCGGATGGCCAGTGCCGCTTCGGCGAGATCGAGCCAGCCGGTCTGCGGCGAATGACCCTGTACGACGGCGACCGGACCGTCGGACCACCGCCGGACGGGCTTGAGGCCGACTTTCTCGACCTCGGCCGCAAGCGAATCGGTGCCGACAATGAGCACCGCCGCTCCTGGCTGCAATTGCTCCTGCAGCAGCCGTGCGGCGCTTTGAGCACTGGTCACGATGTCGTCGGGTTTGGCCGTAAAACCCATCTCACACAGGTGCGCGGCGACTTCGGCCGGTCCGCGGGAGGCGTTGTTCGTGACGAACAGCACGCGGGAGCGGACTGCAGCCAGGGCTTCTACGGCGCTCGGAGTGGGTTCATTTCCGCGGAAGACCGTGCCGTCGAGATCGAGGAGTAGGCAATCATGGTCCTGCGCAAGGGTGCTCACGTTCGGTCGAGCTCCGTGATCCGCTCTTCGGCGTCGGTGACTCCCTCGGCGTCGGCTGCCGCCGCGTTGATGAACCACTGCAGAGCGTCTTGGTTACGGCCAAGCGCGAGCAGTGTTTCGGCGTAGCTGTAGAACAGCCGTGCGGCCGTCTGTCCGGTCCGGTTCGAATCCAGCTGCGGGGTCGACAGAATGGCGAGGGCCTGCTCGTGCTGTCCGAGATCGGAGCGGGCGCCGGCCACGACGATGCGCAGCTCGTCGGCGTCATCCCCGGTGAGTTGGGCTGCCTCGGGGGTGCGCGCCAGCTCGATCGCGCGTTCCGGGCGGCCCACGCCGCGTTCGCAGTCGGCGATCAGCGGAAGCAGCGGCGACTTGCTGCCCATCCGCCGGGCGGCGCGCAGTTCGGCCAGCGCCTGGGCCCAGTCGCCGCACTGGTAGGCCGCGATACCGACGGCCTCGCGGACCGCGGCGATGCGGCCGGATCGGGCGCGGGCGGCCCGGGCGTGAGCCAGCGCAGCCTCGGGGTCCTCGTCGAGGAGTGCGCCGGCGGCGACGAGATGCCGTGCCACGACGTCTGCCGTGGCGCGATCCAAAGTCGTGAGTTCGCCTCGGATTTCGGGCGACAGCTGTTTGGCTTCGATGTCGGCGGGAATCGGCGGACCTTGGGGCCGCGGCGCTTCACCGTCGGGCTTCGGCTGGGCGCGGCGAGCGCGCTCTGGCCCCGAGGTGCGCGGCGCCGAACGCCGTGGACGGCGCCGGTCGCTGCCGCCCTGCCTGTCCTGGACCACGTATGCCTTTCTACACTTATTTGCCACTCCCGACAATTCAAGAATTTAATTGCCGAATTACGGCGAATATAGAATCACCCCCCACACAATTGTGGGGGGTGATTCTAATGTGTGTTCGGCGGTGTCCTACTTTTCCACCCGGGTTGGGTAGTATCATCGGCGCTGGCAGGCTTAGCTTCCGGGTTCGGGATGGGGCCGGGCGTTTCCCTGCCGCTATGGACCGCCGTAACTTTG
>DASQCE010000019.1:0-8850 GCA_035634855.1 Mycobacterium sp. | reverse complement strand
CACGATGTGGCCGCCATCACCTTTGAACCATGTTCACTCACTCCGCCACACCCGCGCCGGCCACCGAGCCGCGCCGTGACCGCACGACGCTGGTCGCCGTTCTCGTCTGCTGGTTGTTCGTGGTCTTCGACGGCTACGACCTGATCGTCTACGGCAACGTCATCTCTAGCCTACAACGGGAGTGGGGAATCGGTACCGCCGCGGCGGGCACCCTGGGCAGCCTCGCATTCGTCGGGATGATGATCGGCGCGGTGCTGGCCGGCCGGCTCTCCGACGCCCTCGGCCGCAAACGCGCCGTGATCGGGTGCGCGGTGGTGCTGTCGGTGTTCACCGCGCTGTGCGCGTTCGCCACTGGGCCGGTGGTATTCGGGGTGCTGCGGCTGATCGCCGGCATCGGCCTCGGCGGACTGGTTCCGACCGCCAATGCACTTGCCGCGGAACTGATTCGGCCGAAATGGCGTGGCCCGGTCGCGACGATGATGATGTCGGGTGTGCCGATCGGCGGCTCGATCGCGGCGCTGCTGGCCATCCCGGTGATTCCGCGGTTCGGGTGGCAGCCGATGTTCCTGTTAGCCCTGCTGCCGCTGGTCGTGCTGGTACCCGTGGCCATTCGCACACTGCCGGACCGCACGTTCGGTGAGGTAAACCGTTCGCGGCCAAGAGGTTTCGGCGCGTTGCTGGGGCCGCAGTTCCGAAACATCAGCATTCTGTTTGCGCTGTCCACGATGTGCACCCTGCTGGCCTGGTACGGGCTGGGCACCTGGCTGCCCAAGCTGATGCAGGGCGGGGGGACCGATCTGGGCAGTGCGTTGACGTTCGCGCTGGCACTGAACCTCGGTGCGGTGGCGGGCTCATTCGTGACGGCGTGGGGCGCGGTGCGGTTCGGGACGATTCCGATGAGCATCGTCGCGGCGGCCATCGCCGGCGGCGCCTTGCTGGCATTGCTTGCCGGCCCGCCGGTGGCGCTGGTGTACGTGATCTTCGTGCTGGCCGGCGTCGGCACGCATGGGACGCAGTGCCTGATCATCGCCGCCGTCGCGTCGCACTACCCCGACGAGTTGCGCGGCACGGCGCTCGGTTGGGCGCTTGGCATCGGTCGGATCGGCGCGGTGTCCGCGCCGCAGATCGGGGGCTGGCTGCTCGCCGCCGGCCTTGGTGCCGGGTCGAACTTCGTGTTGTTCGCCGTCTCCGCGCTGACCGCGTCGCTGTTGCTCACTGTCATCTGGCGCCGGCAAGGCGCGCCGGCCGAAACTTCCCGCGCCCTCGTGCTGGCGCACTAAACCCTCACTCGCACAAAGAATCAAGGAGATATCGATGTCAAAACTCGACGGAACGCACGTCATCATCGCCGGCGGCGGAATCGGCGGCGCGGCCACCGCGCTCGCGCTGGCCCGCAAGGGCGCGGCGGTCAGCCTGTTCGAGCGCGCGAACGAGTTCGGTGAAGTGGGCGCGGGTCTGCAGATCGGACCGCACGGCGCACGGATTCTCCAGTCGTGGGGGCTGCTCGAGCAGGTTCTCGCTGACGGATTCCAGCCGAAGAACATCGTGTTCCGCGACGCGGTGACGGCCGAGACGCTGACGAAGGTGGATCTGGGCGCGGAGTTTCGGGCGCGGTATGGCGGTCCGTACTTCGTGACTCACCGATCCGATCTGCACGCAACCTTGGTGAACGCGGCGATCGCGGCCGGCGCGGATCTGCGCACCGGGGTGACGGTGACCGACGTCTTCACTGACGGCGACGGCGTCGTGGTGTCGACGGACGACGGCCACGACCACGTCGCAGATGTGGCGCTGGCCATGGACGGGCTGAAATCGCGTCTGCGCCAGAAGATTTCGGATGACGAACCGGTGTCGTCCGGATACGCCGCCTACCGCGGGACGGCCCCGTATCGCGCGGTGGAACTGGATGAGGAGATCGAGGACGTCATCGGCTACATCGGGCCGAACTGCCACTTCATCCAATACCCGCTGCGGCGTGGCGAGCTGCTCAACCAGGTGGCGGTGTTCAAGTCGCCGGGATACGAACAGGGTGTCCAGGGCTGGGGTGGTCCGGAGGAGCTGGGCCCGGCGTTCGCGCATTGCCACGACAACGTGCGGCGCGGAATCGACTACCTGTGGAAGGACCGCTGGTGGCCGATGTATGACCGTGAGCCGATCGAAAACTGGATCGACGGGCGGATGATGCTGCTCGGCGACGCGGCCCACCCACCGCTGCAGTACTTGGCGTCCGGTGCCGTGATGGCACTGGAGGACGCGAAGTGCGTGGCGGACTATGCGGCGGACGATTTCGCCGAGGGTGGACACCGCCAGGCCTGGCCGCTGATCCTCAAGCGGGTCAACGCCGAGCGGGCGCCGCGGTGCAACCGGATCCTGTCGGTCGGGCGGATGTGGGGCGAACTCTGGCACCTTGACGGGGTGGGCCGCATCGGCCGCAACGAGCTGTTCCGGACCAGGGATATGTCGAGCTACAAGTACACGGATTGGTTGTGGGGGTACTCATCGGATCGATGAGGGTGGCGCCGCCGCGGGCCTTCCTTTCAAGCGTCATGTCGGCACGGTCGCCGTCGGCTCGGCCCGGTACTGGCGGGGTGTCTTTCCAAACCAGCGTCGGCACGACCGGTTGAGCGCGCTTTGTTCGGAGTAGCCGAGCAGGCCTGCGATTTGGCTGAGGTGCAGCCCCGGCTCGGCGAGGTAGCGCGCGGCCTGGGCGCGGCGTTCGCGGTCGATGACGTCTTGGCAGCGCACGCCCTCGGTGGCCAGGCGCCGTTGCAGCGTCCGCGGATGCATCGCGAGTTCGTCGGCGATGGCCTCGGCGCTGCATTGGCCGGTGGGTAGCAGCCGGCGGGTCAGCTCGGCCACCCGGTCTGACAGCGGCGCACTGACCGGAAGATACGTCGCCTCAAGGTATTTCGTCGCGATGCGCTGGGTCTCCGGGTCCGCGTTCTCGATACGTCGCGCGGCCATCTCAGACGACAGCTCGAACCCGCACCACGGCTGCTCGAAGTGGACCGGGCAGCCCAACGCATCGCGGTAAGCGGCGTCGGAACCCTGCTGGGCATGCGGGAAAGAGACGGCTTCATACCCGGCCTGCGGTCCGCCGAGGAGGTGGATGATGCGCACGGCGATACCCATGCTCAGCTCGTATCCCTGGATGGAGGGCACCCCCGGCTCGGTCATCTCGTAGGTGAACCCGAGCCCGCCCTCGGCGCGCGGGCGGGCGGTCAGCTTCAGCGCGGGGGAGTGGACATAGAGGAAGCGGCCAATCGCCTCCACGCCGCCCAGCACGGTCGAAGCGTTGCGCGCGATCACTGCGATGGGCCCGAGGATCTCCAGGCCCTGCCGATCCGACAGGCGGAGCCCGAAGTCCGGGCAGGCCAACTCCTCGGCGGCGGCCTCGAGCATGCGGGTCAGGGACGCGAAGGAGATGAACGTGTCCTGCTGGTGTTCGGCACCGGTGCGGACATCGAAGCGCGCCAGGAATACCGCGGGGTCACCGCCGAGCTCGCGCACCAGCTCGGGGTAGCCCCGCATCGCTGAGGCGCGGATCAAGCTGCCCATCTAACACTCCCTGTGTCGGGAAATGATAAAAATGTGTCGGGTTTTGTCAAGACCCAAAGGGGTGACGACGGTCATCCTCGATACATGACACAGCACTTCGACACCCTGATCATCGGCGCCGGCCTGTCCGGTATCGGGACGGCTTGCCAGGTGCAGGCCGAGTTCCCGCACAAGAGCATCGCGATCCTCGAGCGCCGCCAGCGGCTCGGCGGCACCTGGGACCTGTTCCGCTACCCCGGCATCCGGTCCGACTCCGACATGCTCACGTTCGGCTACAAATGGCGTCCGTGGCGCGAGCTGAAGGTGCTCGCCGACGGGCCGTCGATTCGCCAGTACATCGCCGACACTGCCGCGGAGTACGGCGTCGACGAGAAGATCCACTACGGCCTGAAGATCGTCGGCGCGGATTGGTCCAGCGCCGAGGGCCGCTGGACGGTCACCGCCGTACACGAGGCGACTGGCGAGACACGCCAATACTCCTGCGGCTACCTGATCAGCTGCACGGGCTACTACAACTACGACGCCGGCTACCTGCCGAGCTTCCCGGGCGTGGAGCGGTTCACGGGCCGGTGCGTGCATCCGCAGCACTGGCCGGAGGAGCTGGACTACAGGGGCAAGAAGGTGGTCGTGATCGGCAGCGGCGCAACGGCGGTCACGCTGGTCCCGGCGATGGCCGGCGACGCGGCGCACGTAACGATGCTGCAGCGCTCGCCGTCGTACGTGTTCTCGCTGCCGGCGTTCGACAAGATCTCCGAGGTCTTGGGGCGGTTCCTACCGCACGAGTCGGTGTACGAGCTGGGCCGCAAGCGCAACATCGTGATCCAGCGTGCGTTGTACAGGGCGTGCCGTCGCTGGCCGAAGCTGATGCGCCGGTTCCTGTTGTCGCAGGTGCGACGCCGCGTCGGCGCGTCGTTCGACATGAGCCACTTCACCCCGAAATACATGCCGTGGGATGAGCGGCTGTGCGGGGTGCCGGACGGCGATCTGTTCGACGTGCTGAGGACCGGTGAGGCCTCGGTGGTCACCGATGAGATCGAAACCTTCACGGAGAAGGGCATTTTGCTGAAGTCCGGGCGGGAGCTCGAGGCGGACATCATTGTCACGGCGACCGGCCTGAACCTGCAGATGCTAGGTGGCATGCAGCTGTCGGTGGACGGTGAGGCGCGCGAGCTGCACGACCAGATGACCTACAAGGGCGTGCTGGTGGAGGACATCCCGAATCTGGCATGGATGTTCGGCTACACCAATGCGCCGTGGACGCTGAAGTCCGACATCGCCGGCGCCTATCTGTGCCGGCTGTTCAGGCACATGGATGACAACGGCTACGCGGTGGCGACTGCACGCGATAACGAGGACTGCGCGCTGGACGGCGGGATGCTGGATTCGCTGCAGTCGGGTTACGTGCAGCGCGCCAAGGACATCATGCCGCGGCAAGGGTCCAAGCTGCCGTGGAAGGTGCTGATGCACTACGAGAAGGACTCCCGGATGCTGCTCGAGGAGCCGGTCGGCGACGATGCGCTGTCGTTCGGCGTGACGACCCCGGCCGAGGTGGTGGCATGAGTATCAGGCCGATCGATATCGACGGGGTGCGCCCGGCGGGGCGGGATCCGTTGATCCTGCCGTCGATGGCCTCCGAGTGGGCGCCGCAATATGTCGGCGAGCACGACCCGAGGCTGGCGGGAATCTCGCCGGTGTACGGGGATATGGCGGGCCTGCCGCCGATCGTCATGCAGAGCGCCGGCGATGATCCGCTGTCGATCGACGCGGACAAGATTGAAAAGTTCTGTGCCGCTGGGATGCTCGACCATCGGCGGTTCGAGAACCTGTGGCATGTGTTCCACCTTCAGGCCGGCGTGCTGGCGGAGGCGGACGAAGCGATAGCGGATCTCGGTGCGAAGCTGCGCACCCATACGACCGAAGGAAAGGTTGCAACAAAATGAGTTCGTTCGAAGGGAAGGTTGCCGTCATCACGGGTGCCGGGTCAGGCATCGGCAGGGCGTTGGCGCTGAATCTCGCACGGAAGGGCGCGAAGCTGGCGCTGTCGGATATCGACGTGGAAGGTCTGGCGGAGACGGTGCGCCAGGCTGAGGGGCTGGGCGCGGAGGTGAAGGCCGACCGGCTCAACGTCGCGGAGCGGGAGGCTGTGCTGGCCTACGCGGAAGATGTCGTGGCACACTTCGGCCGGGTGAACCAGGTGTACAACAACGCCGGGATCGCGCACAACGGTGACGTCGAGAAGACCGAATTCAAGGACATCGAGCGGATCATGGACGTCGACTTCTGGGGGGTTGTCAACGGCACCAAAGCGTTTCTGCCGCACGTGATTGCGTCGGACGACGGGCATATCGTGAACATCTCGAGCTTGTTCGGGTTGATCGCGGTGCCGGGCCAGAGCGCGTACAACGCGGCGAAGTTCGCGGTGCGGGGGTTCACGGAGGCGCTGCGGCAGGAGATGTTGGTTTCCGGTCACCCGGTCAAGGTGACGTGTGTGCACCCGGGCGGTATCAAGACGGCTGTCGCGCGCAACGCGACGGTGTGCGATGGGCAGGATGCGCAGAGCGTTGGGGCGTTCTTCGACAGGCGGCTGGCATTGCATTCGCCGGAGATGGCCGCGGAGACGATCGTCGACGGGGTGCGCAATGGCCGCGCCCGGGTGGTGATCGGCTGGGAGGCAAAGGCCCTCGATGTGCTGGCGCGCGTCACGGGCTCGGGGTATCAGCGGGTCATCGCCGCGGCGGCCGCGCGGTTCCTCCCGTGGGCGGGCAACCGCGTTCGGCAGGCTGCGCAAGAGGTTTCGGTGTAGCGACTGTGCGAGGCGTGCAACGCCCTTCTCGGCATCTGCCGCGGAGGGCGTTGCCCCATTTTCGGGTGGCGTCGAATCAACGGCCCGCGTTGCGTATTCAGCGATGGCGGTGATGCCGCAGTCGTCAGCCAGCAATTGGTTCAGCGCAACCAGCGGCAGGCCGACGGGGGTCTGCGAAGATGCAGACGTCTACCGACAACAGCGTCTCACCACACCGGAGAGCGACATGAGCAGCATCCACCACGACATCACGACCCCGGCCCCGCCCCAGCTGCAGGAGGTCGACGACGGCGTCTTCGCCTATATTCAGCCCGACGGGACCTGGTGGATCAACAACACCGGCTTTCTTGTCGGCCAGCGCGGGGTGATCAGCATCGACACCTGCGCGACCGTCCGCCGCACCCGTGCCTACCTGGATGCGATCCGAACGGTCACGCCGCAGCCGGTTCGGACGGTCGTCAACACCCATCACCATGGTGACCACACCTTCGGGAATTTCTTGTTCGCCGGTGCCACGATCGTCGGACACGAGGCCACCCGCGCCGGAGTCTTGGACTGGGGGGAACCGAAATCGGCCCCGTTCTGGACCGAGGTCGACTGGGGTGAGATCGTCCTGGAGCCACCGTTTCTCACCTACACCGACTCGGTGACGGTATGGGTCGACGACCTGCGCGCGGACGTCCGGCACGTCGGCGCGCCAGCGCACACCACCAACGACTCGACCGTCTGGCTGCCGGAGCGCAAGGTGCTCTACTGTGGCGACCTGCTGTTCAACGGCGGCACACCGTTCCTCGTGCAGGGATCGGTGGCCGGCGCCATCGAGGTTCTGGAGAAGGTAGTCAAACCGCTCGGCGCGGCGACGATCGTCCCGGGGCATGGAGCCGTGGCCGGACCGGAACTCATCGACGACGTCGTCGGGTACCTGCGCTTCGTCCAGACCGGCGCCCGCGCCGGCCACGACGCGGGCCTCTCACCACTGGACACCGCACGCGAACTGGACCTGGGACAGTACGCCGACCTACTCGATTCCGAGCGCATCGTTGGCAACCTGCACCGGGCCTATGCCGAACTCGACGGCAAGCCGCTGGGTGCGGCTATCGACGTCGCCGCGGCTCTGACCGACATGGTCACCTATAACGGCGGGCGCCCGTTGAGCTGCCTGGCCTGAAGGACGTGTCGGGCGAATAGGGCCGGCGGCGCTACCTGTCGAGTTCACGCGTGCCTAGTCACCGGTGCGCTCGAACCTGTCGTCGAAGTCACCGCCGCCGGTGCAGGCGCCTCCGGGCGCAATGACTGCATTACCGTGCCCGGTGAGCACGGCGATCGGATCGTCCATCTGCGGGGGCAAGGGGTACTCCGCGTTTGTCGTGATCTGCGCCGTGCCGCCTGCGCTGCACATCGTGGTGCCCTGCTCGTTGCGGGTCCACTTGTCGTTGGCGAATATCAACGTGACGACCCCATCGGATCCGTGAAACAAGCTCATGCACCGATCACCGGTCCGAAGGCAGTAGGTATTGGCGGTGAGAAGTTTTGAGGGAACGATGGTGCCGTCGGTGAAGGTTGTCGTCTCGCGATAGCGGCCGCGCAGCGCATCGGCGGGCGTTGTCGACCGCGTCGGCAGGACGGCTGGATCCGCAACTTTGTTGGGGTCAGCGTCGCCGGTGTGGGTGAACTTCACTGTTCGCTTGGCGGCGCAGGCGCTGTTGGTGGAGGCCCGGATGGAGTCGCCGGACAGTGTGCCGTCGGGGTGCGGTTGCAGCGTGTAGACGACCCAGATCTCGTCGGGTGTGGACCCGCCGCATTGCGCCGAGGCAAGGCCCACGGCCACCCAGGTGCCTCCCAATTTATCGAATGTCAGATTCGACACGAGGGCAATGCCACCTTCATTGATGTTCGCCGCCGTCGCCACGCACCCGCCGGCGCCGCACGTTGAGCGGACGACCCAACTGGCCGTCGTCGCAGGCGCATTCGCGACCGGCTTGTCTTCGAGATCGGTGCCGGGCCCGAGGTCGGCACGATAGCTGCCGCTGAAGTTGTCGCCGGCTGCCGCCCCGTCGGGTTGCGCGGTGCCAGTGGAGGGTGTGGCGGTCGGCTTGTCGTGCCGGGTGAGCTGCACGGCCGCGAATACACCGCCGGCGATCAGTAAGGCAACGCCCACCAGCACACCCATCAAGACGAGGGGTTTGCGCGACGGTCGACTGGGGACCGGTGGTGGCATCGACGGCGGGGGCGACCACGGCGGCGGGGCCGGCGGTGGCATGCCACCGTAGGACGGCGGCGTTGGGTAGGCCAGCGCTGGAGGTGGCGGGGCCGGCCGGCTGCGGTGGGTCACCGGCGCCGGTGGTGTCGGTGGGGCGTGGGGTTGCCTGGTCGGTTCGGTAATGGCTTGTCGTGCGGCGGCGGCCATTTCGACGGCGGTGGGGTAGCGGTCGGTGGTCTGTTTGGCCAGGCCCGTTTCGATCACCCGGTCCAGTTTTGTTGGGACGGTG
>DASQCE010000018.1:0-6870 GCA_035634855.1 Mycobacterium sp. | reverse complement strand
GTTCGCGGGTACCCGAATTGCGGAGCGTTACACCGAGACCTACCTACGCATTCACGGCCCACAGGTCACCAGCCGCTCAGCGATCGCCTCGGAGCGGGGCATCCAACACGACCACAGTCCCGGACAATAGTTTTTCTCACGATGATTGCAATGTTCGCCAGTGCCAAGCCATTTGATTGCAGTTAGGCTCACGCGCATGTCACACCCGACCGCCTATCTGGTGCTTGCTTCGCAGCGCAGTGGCAGCACGCTGCTCGTCGAGTCATTACGCGCCACGGGTGTGGCCGGCGAGCCCGGTGAGTTCTTCCAGTACCTGCCGTCGACGAGCCAGTCACCGCAGCCGAGGCAATGGTTCGAAGGCGTGGCGGACGAGTCGATCCTTCGGCTGCTGGATCCGCTCGACGAAGGCAAGCCGGACTTGGCGCCAGCCGAGATCTGGCGTGACTACATCCGCACCGTGGGGCGTACTCCCAACGGCATCTGGGGCGGAAAGCTGATGTGGAACCAGACGCCACTGCTGGTGCAGCGCGCCGCAGGCCTGCCCGACCGCTCGGGAGAGGGGCTGCTCTCGGCGATCCGAGACGTCATCGGCAGCGATCCTGTTCTCGTGCATGTCTACCGGCCCGACGTCGTGTCCCAAGCGGTTTCGTTCTGGCGCGCCGTGCAGACCCGCGTCTGGCGTGGCAGGCCCGATCCGACGCGCGACTCCCGCGCCGAGTATCACGCGATGGCGATCGCACACGTCGTCACCATGCTGCGCGAACAGGAGAAGGGCTGGCGATCCTGGTTCGACGAGGAAGGCATCGCGCCGATGGAAATCTCGTACCCGGTTCTCTGGCGCAACCTCACTCAGATCGTCGGCACCATCCTCGAGGCGCTCGGGCAGGATCCGGGGATCGCGCCGGCCCCTGTGCTGGAACGCCAGGCCGATCAACGCTCCGATGAATGGGTCGACCGCTACCGGGCCGACGCGGAAAGGCAGGGGCTCCCGACATGACAACCGCCGCCACCAGCTTCGACACCGTGCACGTCGACGAACTTCGGCTGCTCGAAGCCGAGGCAGTGCACATCATCCGCGAGGTGGTCGCCGAACTGCAACGGCCGGTATTGCTGTTCTCGGCCGGCAAGGACTCGATCGTGCTGCTTCGCCTGGCGGAGAAGGCTTTTCGGCCCAGTCCCCTGCCCTTCCCGGTGATGCACGTCGACACCGGGCACAACTTCGGTGAAGTCATCGAATTTCGCGACCGCCGGGTCACCGGCCACGGTCACAAGCTGATCGTCGCGTCCGTGCAGGAATCCATCGACAGCGGCAGGGTGGCTGATCCTGGCCCTGGCGCGTCCCGTAACCGCCAGCAGACGCGCACACTGCTCGATGCGTTGGACGCAGGCGGATTCGATGCGGCATTCGGCGGTGCGCGCCGAGACGAGGAGCGCGCCCGCGCAAAGGAGCGCATTCTGAGCTTCCGTGACGAGTTCGGCCAGTGGGACCCGCGCGCGCAGCGACCGGAGCCGTGGTCGCTGTACAACGGCCGGATCAAGAAGGGCGAACAGGTCAGGGTCTTCCCGCTGAGCAACTGGACCGAGCTCGACGTCTGGCGCTACATCGAGCTGGAAAACCTTGAGCTGCCGTCGATTTACTTCGCGCACCAACGCGAGGTGTTCGAGCGCGACGGCATACTGCTCGCCGTCTCCGAATACGCCCAGCCGGTCAACGGTGAATCAGCGGCGGTCGAATGGGTGCGCTACCGCACCGTCGGCGACCTGACCATCACCGGTGCGGTGCGCTCACAAGCTACCGACATCGAGCGGGTAATCACCGAGATCTCCGCAGCCACCGTCTCCGAACGCGGCGAGACCCGCGCCGACGACCGAACGTCGGCGGCCGCGATGGAGGACCGCAAGCGCGAAGGGTATTTCTGATGACCACGCGCCAGCTGCTGCGGATCACCACCGCAGGCTCCGTCGACGACGGCAAGAGCACCCTGATCGGCAGGCTGCTGCACGACACCAACAGTCTGCCGCTCGACCACCTCGAGGCGGTCACCGACGAGGAGGGGATCGCCGACCTGGCCGCCCTGTCGGACGGTCTGCGCGCCGAGCGGGAGCAGGGCATCACCATCGACGTCGCCTACCGGTTCTTCTCGACCGAGGCCCGCAGCTACATCTTGGCGGACACGCCGGGCCACGAGCGCTACACGCGCAACATGTTCACCGGTGCCTCCAACGCCCACGTCGCCGTCCTGCTGGTCGACGCCCGCGCCGGTGTGCTGCGCCAGACCAATCGCCACGCGCGCATCGCGAAACTCCTCGGCATCACGCACTTTGTCGCGACAGTCAACAAGATCGACCTGGTCGACTTCGACCAAACAAGGTTTACCGAGGTCGAGAAGGAACTGCGTCAGGTGGCCGCGCGCCTCGGCGGTGTCGACATCACCGTGATCCCGATCGCGGCCAAGCACGGCGACAACGTCGTGCACCAATCCGACCGCACTCCTTGGTACCACGGACCCACCCTGCTGGAGTACCTGGAGGACGTCGAACTATCGGCGCCCCAACCGGAGCCGCGCAAATTGCGACTGCCGGTGCAGTGGGTTTCGCGGCCGTCCGCCGATCAGCGCCGCCGCTACACCGGTCGACTATCGGCGGGGACGCTGAACGTCGGCGACCCGGTCGTGAGCCTGCCCGCGGGCACCCGTTCGACCGTCACCGTCGTCGACGCCCTCGACGACGAGCGCTCCACTGCCGTTGCCCCACTGTCTGTTTCGATCGAGCTGTCAGATGACATCGACGTCGGCCGCGGCGACGTGTTCGTCAGTGCCGCCGAAGACGCGGCTCATCCCGTGCTGGCCCGCGAACTCGACGCGACGGTGTGCTGGTTCATCGACAGCCCGTTGCGTGCCGGTGACCGGCTCGCACTCAAACAGGGCACCCGAACCGTGCGCACCACGGTGCAGGCCCTGCACAGCAGGCTGGATCCCGAAACTCTCGACGAGTTGGACAATCCGGTCGAGTTGGTGCTCAACGACATCGGATCGGTTACGTTGCGGACCAGTTCGATCGTCGTCGCCGACACCTACACCGACAACCGCGACAGCGGCGCTTTCATTCTGATCGACGAGACCACCAATGACACCGTCGGCGCCGGGACCATCACCGAGCCGCGTGAGGTCAAGCCGGGGGTGCAGACGCGCAACGACATCCGTTGGCACCCTTCCTCGCTGGATCGCGAGTATCGCTTCACCGCCACCGGTCAGCGCGGCGCCACGATCTGGTTCACCGGGCTTCCCGCATCGGGAAAGTCGACGATCGCGGTGGCGGTGGAGCGGGCACTGGTCGAATCCGGGCAGGTCGCCTATCTGCTCGACGGTGACAACATCCGGCACGGCCTGTCCGACGATCTGGGCTTCTCCGCGGGCGATCGCGCCGAAAACATCCGTCGCGTAGGGCATCTGACGCGGCTCTTCGCCGACGCAGGAGTTGTCGCGTTGGCCTCGCTGGTGTCGCCGCTGAAGTCCGACCGGGAGATCGCCCGCGCGCTGAACGACGCGGCCAAGCTGCCGTTCATCGAGGTCTATGTGTCGACGCCGCGCGAAGAATGCGAGCGGCGTGACCCCAAGGGCCTGTACGCACGGGCCCGCGCGGGTGAGCTCAAGGGCCTCACCGGTGTGGACGCGCCGTACGAACCGCCGGAGAGCCCCGATCTGGTGCTGAACACCACCGGCGCCGACATCGACCAACTCGTCGCGCAGGTGATCGATCTGCTCAACGCGCGCCGTCAGTCAACCACCGCGGCCGAGCCGCGCAGACCGACCTGAGCGACAACGAATATCCGGCGGAACGGAAAGAACGTCTTACCGTCGGCACGCGCCGGGTACGCCGCGTCGAGCATCGGGATGAGCTCCTGCCGAAACTGCTGCCATTGCGGCTCGGTCAGCCGGCTCTTCACCGGCCGCAGCGCGGTGCCGGTGATCCACTCCAGCACCGGATGCTCGCCGCTCAGGTCGTGGATGTACGTGGTTTCCCATGCGTCGACGGTGCAGCCTGCGTCGCTGAGGAGTTGAGCATAGCCTGACGGGTCGTCGACCTGGCCTTCGCGAAACGGAAAGTCCCGCAACGGCTCTGACCATTGGTCGTGGCGGGCGAGCTCGCGCACGGCCTGATGCGACGGCGCGTCGAAGTTGCCGGGCACCTGCATCGCGATCCACGCGCCCGCGGACAGCTCCTCGGCCCACCGCACGAGCAGTTCTGCGTGTTCGGGCACCCACTGCAGGGTGGCATTGGTCACCACCACATCGGTGTCGGGCCGCGGTGTCCACTCCCGCACATCACCGACGTGAGCGTCGACACCGCGTTCGCGTGCCGCGTCGACCATCTCCGGTGAGCTGTCCCACGCCTCGACGGTGGCCTCCGGCCAGCGCTGGGCGAGGGTGGCGGTGAGGTTGCCGGGACCGCAGCCGAGATCGGCCACCCGGCGCGGCGCCTCGGCGCCGACCCGCGACAGCAGGTCGAAGAACGGGCGGCCGCGATGGTCGGCAAAGGCCAGGTAGACGTCGGGGTTCCACATGACGCCAGTGTCGCACCCACAGAACCCACAGCGTGTTCGCAGCCGTGGCACAGGGCTGCGACTGGTACCTACCGGCACCGTATGCGTCGTGACCACCGTCGCCGACCAACCGGTCGCCGCTGAGACCACCGAGTCACCGCGCACCGGCCGCTGGCCGCGGTGGGCTTTGACCGGGCTTCTCGCAGCGACGGCCGTGCTTTACCTGTGGAACCTGTCGGCCAGCGGGTACGGCAACACCTTCTACGCGGCGGCTGCGCAGGCCGGCTCACAGAGCTGGTCGGCCTGGTTCTTCGGGTCGCTCGACGCGCAGAACTTCATCACGGTCGACAAACCGCCCGCCTCGCTGTGGGTGACAGGGCTGTCTGTGCGCCTGTTCGGCATGAGCAGTTGGGCAGTGTTGGCACCGCAGGCGGTGATGGGCGTTGCGGCCGTCGGCATGCTGTATTGCGCGGTGAAACGCACGTTAGGAGACCCCGACCACGGTGCGGCCGCGGGATTACTGGCCGGTGCGGTGCTGGCGGTCACGCCCGCTGCGGCCTTGATGTTCCGCTTCAACAACCCCGACGCGTTGTTGGTGCTGTTGCTGACGGTGGCCGCCTACTGTCTGATGCGCGCGGCGTCAGCCGCCTCGTTGCGCTGGCTGCTGCTCGTCGGCGCCGTCATGGGCACGGCGTTTCTCACCAAGATGTTGCAGGGGTTTCTGGTGCTGCCCGGCTTCGGTCTTGCCTATCTGCTAGTTGCGCCGACATCTTGGGGCAAGCGGGTGCTTCACATCCTCGGGGCGGTGGTGGCGCTGATCGTGTCTGCAGGCTGGTGGGTGCTGGCGGTGCAGCTGACCCCGCAGAGCGCGCGGCCCTACATCGGCGGATCGACCGACAACACAGTGCTGGATTTGGCGTTGGGCTACAACGGGATCAACCGCCTCCTGGGCCACCACCGGAAGGGCACCCCGCTCGGCGACTGGGGCGGCTCGAGTCTGCCGATGTTGGGCGGAAGCACCGGCCTGCACCGGTTGTTCATCGGCGAGATGGGCAATGAGATTTCATGGCTGATTCCGGTGGCGTTGTTCGTCGTCGCGTTCGGGCTGTATCTGGCCGTGCGTCGGGCATTGAGCCGGGACGAATTGTGCGCGTTGGTGATGTGGGGCGCCTGGTTGTTAGTGACCGGTGTGGTGTTCAGCTTCATGGGTGGAATGGCCCACCCCTACTACACGGTCGCGCTGGCTCCCGCGGTCGCCGCGCTGGTGGGCATCGGCGCCGTGTGGGCGTGGCAACGGAGGTCGAGCTGGGATGGCCGCTGCGGGCTGGCCGCAATGATCGTGCTGGCCGCTGTCACGTCGGTGAACTTGCTGCACCGCAACGCTTTTGGCCCGGCGTGCCTGCACTGGCTGATCGTCGTGCTGGCCCTGGTGAGCGCCGTTGGCGTACGGTGGCACCGTCCACCGGTGGTCGCGCTGTTGGTCGGATGCTTGGCCGGGCTTGCCGGTACCGCAGCGTTTTCCGTCGCGACCGCGGCAACGCCGCATCATGGGACGATGCCCAGTGCTGTCCGGACGTCGCGGGTGACCGGCGCATGGATCGACGACGAAGCCACCAACGCCCAACTAGCAGGCTTGCTGGCCGCCACGCACACGACGTGGTCGGCGGCGACGAACGGTTCACAGTCAGCGTCTGCCCTCGAAATCGACTCCGGCACATCGGTGATGGCCGTTGGCGGCTGGAGCGGTGACCCGGTGCCGACACTGCAGCAGTTTATCGACGACGTACATGCGGGCAAGATCTCGTACTACGTCGAGGCAGACCGCGGGCCGAATTCACCCGCAGTGCACGGCGAGGTCATCCGAAGCACGCTGCATACCGCGGCGCATACCCGCGAGATCTCCGACTGGGTCGCGGCGCATTATCCAGGCATTTTCGTCGGCGGATCGACGATTTACCGCTTGTTCTGACCGCTACCATGCGAATGTGTCCAGTTCGGGGGGCTCCGACAGCGCCGCCGTCGATCCGCCGATCCCAGTTCCCGATGTTCCCGGCGCCGACGCCAGCGCCCGTGGGCTTCCCCGCCGCGTCGACCTAACGTTGCGTCAACGTGCTGATCGTCGATTCGTCGGCCGTGGCCGACATCGCGCTGCGCACCGCGACCGCGTCGCTGCTAAGGGCCACGATGGTGCCGGCGGTGCTCAGTACCGCGCTGCGACGGTCAGAGCCGCGCGCCGAACACGACCATCTTCTGTTCTACGCCGAACTGGCCAGTGCGCAGGATCCAGAACTGTCCTTTCCGGCACCGACGTCAGAGCCACGGATCTC